>CALJNJ010000280.1 GCA_937981945.1 uncultured Caulobacterales bacterium
CGTTATCGACTGCGCTATGAGCCACGCCTTTGCCGCAAATCAGCCCCCTATGCAAGACGGACCGATCATCATTCTCGGTATTGAATCGAGCTGCGATGAAACGGCGGCGGCTGTCCTGAAACGAATGCCGGGCGGAGAGACCGAAATATTATCGTCAATCATCGCCTCGCAAGACGAAGAACACCGGCCCTTTGGCGGCGTCGTCCCTGAAATTGCGGCCAGAGCTCATATGTCGAAAATCGATCACATCATCGAGAAAGCCGTCAGTGTTTCCGGTGTCTCTTATGATGAACTGGACGGTATTGCCGCCACGGCGGGCCCCGGCCTTATCGGCGGCGTTATTGCGGGCCTGCTCAGCGCCAAAGGCCTTTCGATGTCTCTGGGCAAACCCCTGATCGCCGTCAATCATTTGGAAGGCCATGCTTTGTCGCCCCGACTGGCGGCGCCCTGCCCGTTTCCATATTTACTGCTGCTCGTATCGGGCGGACATACGCAATTATTGGCCGTCAAAGGTCTCGGCGATTATGAACGCCTGGGGAGCACGGTCGATGACGCGGCCGGCGAGGCTTTTGATAAAACAGCGCGGGTCATGAATTTAGGGTTTCCCGGCGGGCCGGCCGTTGAGAAACTGGCGGCCAAAGGCGATCCCAAAGCCGTCAAACTTCCCAGGCCCTATAGAGGTCAGGATCATGCGAACTTTTCATTTGCGGGACTAAAAACCGCGGTCGCCCGCGCGTTTGACGCCTCAACCAAAACGCAAAAGGCAAAAGCTGATATCGCCGCGAGCTTTCAGCAAGCCGTCTGTGATGTTTTGGAAGAGCGGACGGGCCGCGCTATGTCCATGTTTCGGCGCAATCTGCCGGAAGGCGAAACCGGCCGTTTTGTTGTCGCCGGAGGCGTGGCCGCCAATAAATCCATTCGCTCCACCCTGGAGACTTTGTGTTCCGACAATAATTTCACTCTGGCCGCCCCACCCATAAAATATTGCACGGATAATGCGGCCATGATTGCTCTGGCCGGTATAGAGCACTATATACAAGGAAATTTCGCGGAGCCGGACTTCGCAGCGCGCCCGCGCTGGCCTCTGGACTCGGACGCGGCCAAAAACAATCCGGCCAGCGGCTTTGGCAAGAAAGGACCTAAATCCTAGGTGACAGATATTTATCATAAAATTGGCGTGATCGGCGCAGGCGCCTGGGGCACAGCTTTGGCGCAAACCTTAGCCGGAGCCGGCCGGGATGTCTTAATTTGGGCTTTTGAACCTGAGGTCGTGGACGACATCAATACGCGACACGAAAACAAGCTCTATCTCAAAGATTGCGCGCTTAACCCTGCCATTAAAGCGACCAATAATATTACGGATCTCACGGACCGGGATGCGGTTTTGGTCGTGACACCGGCGCAGCATATGCGCGCGGGCCTGAAAGATTTTGTCACGGCCGCGCCGGGCGGTCTGCCAATGGTGCTCTGTTCCAAAGGGATCGAAATCTCCAGCGGGAAATTTATGAGCGAAGTGCTCGAAGAGATTATGCCGGGCGCGGTTACAGCCGTATTATCCGGACCCAGTTTTGCGGCCGATGTGGTCAAGGGGCTGCCCACAGCCGTGACCTTGGCCTGCGCCGATTGGAACGTTGGGGCCAAATTGATTAAGTCCGTCGCCTCCCCGACTTTCAGACCGTATTATTCTTCGGATGTTTTAGGAGCAGAGATTGGCGGCGCCGTTAAAAACGTCTTGGCGATAGTTTGCGGTCTTGTCCTCGGCAAAGGATTGGGCCGTTCGGCACACGCCGCTATTATCGCGCGGGGCTTTGCGGAAATGACACGTCTCGGGACAGCTCTGGGGTGTAAGCCTGAAACCTTGACCGGCCTATGCGGATTGGGAGATTTGGTTCTGACCTGTTCGTCGGAACAATCCCGGAATATGTCTTTCGGGATGGCCTTGGGGAAAGGCCAATCTTTTGACGATTATATGAAAGACAAAAACGTGGTTGTCGAAGGCGCTGCAACCGCGCCGGCGCTGAAAGCCTTGTCCCAATCCAAAGGGGTTGAAATGCCGATTTGTAACGCCCTGGCCAATGTTTTAAGCGGTCAGGAAGATGTCAATGATGTCATCGGCAGATTATTGGCCCGCGAACATAAAACGGAGATAATGTCATGAAATTTATGATCTACACGGAAGATAAGCCTGACAGTCTCCACATCCGAAAAGCAAGCCGCGACGCGCACTTGGCTTGGCTGAAGTCGGACGATGCGCCGGTAAAATTACTGACGGCCGGGCCTTGGCTCGATGATGAGCAAACTATGCGCGGCTCTTTGTTGATCGTTGAGGCAGATGCCAAAGCAGATGTTGAAAACTGGCTGGCATCCGATCCCTATAAAGCGGCCGGGCTGACGGGCTCCGTGACCGTGAAACCTTTTATCTGGGCTATTGGCGCGCCCCGCTGATCAGGCCGATCGGTCTTCGACAAACAGGCTGAACCAAACAACCCCAAGGGTAATCAGTCCGATACCAAACCATTGGACCGGCGCGATATACTCGCCGTCAAAAACCGATAAAAGCGCCACCAGCGGAAAGAACATGGCGGTCAGGGGATAAGATTTCGACAAATCAATCCGGCGGTGCATCCAGCCCCAAAGCAGAAAGCGCCCGATATTCACGGCAATGACAAGCCCGATAAAGAAAATCGCAATCACGGAAAGGGTCGGATAGCCGGCCGCCTGTTTCAGGATCCAAGCGCCGACCAAATTTAAACTGACAACAAAAAAAACAGCGGCCACAGCCGCTAACGGTTTACCGCTGATTTTGGGATCAGATGACACGGCCTAGATTGGCGGCGCAACCGGAAGCATCGGTTCGCTCGGGCGATAGTCCCGCGGCGCGAAACGGTAAAATACATGGCTGCCCACATGGCGTGTCATGCGCATGGTTCCGGACCATTTCGGCGACACCTGCACCGTATGATAATGGGTGGCGTATGATGTCATCGGCGTGTGTCCGCCCGACATAACATATTCGGCCACATCAACGGAGCGATCCCAAGATTTCCCGCGCGGCGCAATATCCATGGATCCGTCACAGGTAAATGAGAACTGACACCCGGTTTGCCGCTCGGATCCTTCATAGACCACACCGCAAATACTATTCGGGAAATGCTTGCTCTTGACCCGGTTTAAAACCACTTCAGCAACGGCACGCTGACCGGATAATGTTTCTGACCGGGCTTCATAATAGACAGCTTCCGCCAGACATTGCATTTCATCCAAGGTATGAGTCGCCGAACTTAATGATTCGCCTGTTCCGTCAAAGACAGCTTGCAAAGCGTCGGTTTTTGGCTTGGTCCAACGTGCGATTCCCTCATCGGTCGAGGTCGCCAGGGCCGATATCTGCTCAATACGCGCATCAGCTACTTCGCTTTGTCTTTGATTTTCAACAGTTTTTCCGATGGCGGAAAATCCTGTTGCACCAAGCAAAACCGCTGCGCTGAATGTCGCCCAAGCTGCGATATGTGAACCTTTATGGGTCATGGCCGCGCCGTCTATAGCCTCCGAATCAAAATTACAAGCCTTAATAGGCGGTTTTAGAATATGGTTTCTATAACCTAAAGCTCGTGACAATGATCACTAAAAACTAAAATCATGGTTAACGAATTATTACCAAACAGTTAGCGGTTTAACTGCTCAGCGCCGCCTGTGCTGCGGCCAGGCGGGCGATCGGAACGCGGTAAGGCGAACAGGACACATAATTCAAGCCTGTCTGATGACAAAAGGTGATGGACGCCGGATCGCCGCCATGCTCGCCGCATATCCCAAGTTTGATATCCGGTTTCACGGCGCGGCCCCGTTCTTTGGCGATTTTTATCAAATCCCCGACCCCGTCCTGATCCAAAGTCACAAACGGGTCTTTTTCCATAATGCCCTGGGCCACATAATCAGGCAGAAATTTGCCCGCATCATCGCGCGACAGCCCAAATGTGGTCTGCGTCAAATCATTGGTCCCAAAAGAGAAGAAGGCTGCATGCTCGGCAATATCACCGGCGCGTAGGGCGGCGCGCGGCAGTTCAATCATAGTGCCGACAATATATTCCACATCGCCCACATCTGCCGCGATCCGCTCTATCGCGCCTTTTAGAATTTCAAGCTCCTTGGCCGACGACACTAAAGGGATCATAATTTCAGCGACGGGCATTTTTCCGGTTTCGCTTTTGACCTGTTTTTGCGCTTCAAAGATTGCGCGGGCCTGCATTTCGTAAATCTCGGGATAAGAAATTCCCAAACGACATCCCCGGTGACCCAGCATTGGATTGCTTTCGTGGAGATCGCGGGCCCGTGCCATTAATTCTGATGTGGGCAGGCCGGTCGCCTTGGCAACATTTTCAATGTCGGCTTCCGTATGGGGTAAAAATTCGTGCAAAGGCGGATCCAGTAAACGAATGGTACAG
>CALJNJ010000281.1 GCA_937981945.1 uncultured Caulobacterales bacterium
TTTGCAAATATCCGATATGGATATTCAACTGAGCGGCGGGCAGGTCAACGGTCAGTTCACCGGCAGCGCAATCGTCAAAGACGGGTTTAACTTAAACGGATATTTGGACGCGGAAATTCCGTCAGCGCGAACTTTGGCGGCCGCCAACGGCACACAATTACCGGCCAGTACACAAGCCGGGGAAATCTATGAACGGGTTGCATTAAAAGGCAATATCACCGGCACGCCGGCAGAGATAAAGTTTACGGAGGCCGACATTTCTCTGGACGCGCTGAAGGGTGACGGCGGCTTCACGGTTGATATGACCGGCCCGAAGCCGACAATTCTCAGTGATCTCGATATGGGCCAAATTGATCTGCGGCCGTATATGGCGGCCTATATGGCGCAGAACCAAGGCAAAGGCATTCAGCCTTGGAGCAATGAGCCGTATAATTTCGCGGCACTGCGCGCCATGAACGGTACCTACACGGTTAAAACGCCCGAGATATTGTTTGGCAATTTGAAGATGGGCCAAACCGATGTGAAAGCTGAAGTGAGCGGCGGTGTCATGACGGCGCGACTTCCGCAAATAAATCTATACGGCGGACTGGGCGTGATGACAGCGACGCTGGACGCGTCCGGTGACATCCCAAAAGTCAAAATGGATGTTCGCCTGGAAGATATCACGACTAATCGTTTTCTGGCCTCTATGGCGAATTACACGCTCATCGAAGGTGAAGGACATACCTTGCTGGAAATCACCGGCGAAGGCAGAACCCAAGCCGAGATCATGAAATCCCTAAACGGATATGGCGACTTTAAAGTCTTAAACGGAGTTCTGTCGGGTATCGATTTAAGCCAATTCCTGACAGGGGTTGATGATGTTTTAACCTCACGCGCCATTCCCAAGGGCTTGGGTAAAAGCTACTCGACTAAATTTAACGATGTGGCCGGCCTTTTCAAAATCAAAAACGGTGTCGTCTCAATTGATGAGTTTAATCTCAATGCGCTGGGCGCCGCGGCCTCCGGATCAGGCGAACTGGATATTGGCAACCAAGCTATGGACTTCAGGTTCAGACCCCGATTGACCGGCAGTAATGCAAGTGATTTGGCCAGTTTTGGGATACCTCTCAAATTTGCAGGGGCTTGGGGACAGGCATCTGCCGGGCTGGATACGGAATTCATGACCAAAATTGCGGCAGAGAAAGCCAAACTCAAAGCCAAGCAAGAGCTCACCAACCGCGTAGGCGGTGACCTTGGCAATGTTCTGGGAAGCGTTTTAGGTGTTGGCGGCAACGATGCGCCGGCTGCACCTGCGCCGGAGCCTGCCGAGACAACTGACACACCGGCGGAACCCGCAGAACCCAAAGCCGTAACAACGCCCGAAAGCGCGGTCACCGATATAGTCGGCGGCGTTCTTGGCATCGGTCCCAAAAAGGAAGAGCCGGCCGAACCGGTAGCTGAACCGGCCGCGCCGGAAGAAGCGGCTCAGGATGAAGCTCCAAAACAAGCCGAAGACCCGAAACCGGAAGAGAAGAAAGATCCGGCCGAACAATTACTGGAAGACGCCCTTGGGGGTCTGTTTAAAAAGAAAAAGGACGGCGGGAATTAGGACAATCTTGCACGTCTTTATTCAAGTCAGTTATGAAAGGGCTCGAAAATGCCGAATATAATAAGTATTCGGGCAAATTTTTTTACTATTTTGCACTAAACTGGAATCAATGATTTATCAGGTGGCGTAAATGGGAATACAAGATCCGGTCACCGCGGCACAAACACCCGCGGAAGATTTTCAAATCGAGCAGCGCTGGTCGCTCTATACCGATGATGAACACGCGGTATGGCGGGAGCTGTATGAACGCCAAATTCGCGTCTTAAAAGACCGTGCGGTTCCTGAGTTTTATGACGGGTTGGCGGCGCTCAATCTCAATGAAGGCGGGATACCCGATCTGGCGCGCATCAATGAAAAGCTGATGGACCTGACCGGATGGGAAGTGATCTCCGTGCCTCATCTTATACCGGATGATATCTTCTTTGATCATTTGGCCAATCGCCGTTTCCCGGCCGGACGATTTATTCGCGGCCGCGATCAAATGGATTACCTGCAGGAACCGGATATCTTTCACGACGTATTTGGTCATGTGCCGCTACTGGCCCAGCCGGTGTTCGCCAATTACATGGAAGCGTACGGCAGAGGCGGCATCAGGGCTTTGAAATGGGATTGCCTGAAAAATTTAGCGCGGCTTTACTGGTACACGGTTGAATTTGGGCTCATGCGCGTTGGCGATGAGAATAAAATTTACGGCGCCGGGATTGTTTCATCGCGAACCGAAAGTGTTTTTTCGGTCGATGATCCCTCGCCCAATCGTCTCCATTTCGATCTCGAACGCATCATGCAAACCGACTATCGCATTGACGATTTTCAGCAGATTTATTTTGCCATCGATTCATTTGAAGAATTGTTTGAGGCCACTCAACAGGACTTTGCACCGATTTACGATTACATGACCGGCAGCGACAAAGTCTTCGATCTGACAGAAATCCTGGAAGGCGACAAAGTCTATAACATCGGAACGCAGGCCTATGCCAATGCAGGCGGACGTTTTGCCGACGCCTGATTATCGCTGAAACGGATAAAAGTCCGAGCCGAGATTTAAGATCTTTGTCAGCGCATCCAGCGCCGCAAAGCTTTCCGTCAACAAAGACGGATCCGGTAAGTCATCAGGCGCCAATTCCTCCCGGTAATGAAGCTTCGCCCACTTTATCAACTGCTCATGTTTTTCAGCGTCCATCGTCATGGATGAATTGACCTGCGACCACTCGTTTTCCGTCATGGTCACCCGCAACCTTAAACAGGCCGGACCGCCGCCATTTCTCATGGATTGACGGACGTCCACATATTTGACTGCGCCGATAGGTCCGTTTCCGGCGGTCAGACGGCGGCAATATTCTCGCGTACTCGATGTCTCTTGAGTTTCAAGCGGCGCAATCAATGTCAGGCGATCTTCACCGGGAAATCTTACGAGCATAGAATTAAACAAATAGGCTTTGATTGCATCAGCAATGGGGACATCTGAATTCGGAACTTCAACAAAGCGCGGTTCAAACAATCCTTCGCTTGCCGCAAAGATAGCGGCTTTAACTTTGCTCGGGTCTTCAAACGCCAGCTCATGGAAAAACAAAGTTTCCATAGCGCCGACACAAACAACATCATTGTGAAAGGCTCCTGCATCAATCGCGGCGCCGGATTGCAGAGCAATGACGGTGCGTTCAGGAGATAATCCGTGCCGCATAATAATAGCGTCACAAGCTTGGCGGGTCTGTCTGGCAGGAAATCCGGATTTCGCAGGGGCGTAGCCATCGCGGCCATAGACAAACAATTCGACGCCTGCTGCCCCGCGTTCCGAACAAAGCCGAACATGATTGGCCGCGCCTTCATCACTAAACACGCTCTGCGCCGGTAAAGCCTTATGAACTTTGGCAAACGGAAAGGCCGCGGAAAGGGCACGTCCCGTTTGTTCGTGCTCTATGGAGCGATGGAGCATGGTCGACAAATTCGCCGGCGTGAAATGCAAATGTCCGTCCGCGCAATCCGGCGACGGGCTGACCGTCGCGGCGTTGGCCGCCCACATGCTTGATGCAGACATGAGGTTCTTCATCAGCCGAGGCGCTGACTTCCACCCATTTTCGTATACGGATTTATCAGTTCCGCTAAACCCCAGCGCTCTGAGCGCCGGTAAAAAAGGGCGTTGATGGGGCGGCAGAATCCCTTGCCACAAACCGGCATTATGCATGTCCAGCATCTTATCAAGGCCCTGTATTACCGCGTCCCGCGGACGGGCAGTCAGGCCTGCATTATTGGCAGACGCCAAATTACCGTCGGACAAGCCTCCATAATTATGGGTTGGCCCGATCAGGCCGTCAAAATTGGCTTCGGATGCGCTCACGACATGCCTTTCATCGGCATAGTGACAGGCTTTCGCGCAATCTGACTGGACATTGGCCAGGCACAAAAATCAGCCGAGTAATAAGCGCCCGGGTTATGATTGCCGGACGCGCCGGGGCCACCAAACGGCAAAAAACTCGCAGCACCTGTGGTCGGCCGGTTAAAATTGACAACCCCTGCCCTTATGCGGGCACGAAAATCGTCCCAAAGCTCT
>CALJNJ010000282.1 GCA_937981945.1 uncultured Caulobacterales bacterium
GTTTATCTCATTGAAGAACCAATGGCAGCCGCTCTCGGCGCCGGGCTTCCAATTCATGAACCGGCGGGTTCTATGGTCGTGGATATAGGCGGCGGCACAACGGAAGTTGCCGTTCTTTCCCTTGACGGAATTGTATATTCAAGATCCGTACGGGTTGGCGGCGACAAAATGGATGACGCGATCATTCAATATGTGCGCCGAACAACTAATCTTTTGATTGGTGAAATGAGCGCTGAGAAAGTTAAAAAAGAAATCGGCTCTGCCACTATGCCGGCGGACAATGAAGGCATGACCGTTCAAATAAAAGGTCGCGACCTGATGAACGGCGTTCCCAGGGAAATTCGGGTGTCTGAAGCAATGATCGCTGAAAGTCTTGCTGAACCCGTTGAACAGATTGTCGAGGCGGTCAAGAACGCCCTTGAGGCCACGCCGCCAGAGCTTGCGGCTGATATCGTGGACAAAGGTATTATGTTGACGGGCGGCGGAGCGCTGCTCAGAAATCTTGATACAGAATTACGAAACCGAACAGGACTACCTGTCTCTATTGCGGATGATCCTTTGTCATGCGTGGTTCGCGGGTCAGGAACTGTTGTCGAAAATTTGAAAAAGTGGAAAAGTGTATTATCCAGTGGCGTTTAAGCGGGCGCTAGAAAGCAGACAATGATTGGGAGAGGGGGTAGCGGATTTCGCGTGCGTCGTCGTAACTCACGCCTCGTCTTTGCGGTACTATTTTTCCTATCACTTGTTCTATATCTCGCCAGCGTTGGCAATGACGACGCGTTTAAAAAATCAAGATCAGGTGTTGAAGGTATTGGGGCCAAAGCTCTGACCTATTTAACATTACCGGCACGCGGTTTCGAAAAATTCACATCAGACATTGGGAAACGTTGGCGCGCTCATAGTGAGAATGAGCGATTGCGAGAAGAGGTCAGCCGGCTTGCGGATACTGAAGCGCGGCTTAACGCGCTTTCTTTCAAAGTTTCGAGACTTGAAAACATCCAAAATGTCGATGTTGGAACCGGAATCCCAGAAGAGAAAATTGCCGCAAGGGCAGTTAGTGAAAATGACGGACCTTTTGCTAAAACCGCGCTCATAAATGTAGGGGCTCGGCATGGCGTTTCAAAGGGCGACGCGGTCATGACCGTTGATGGTCTTTACGGCCATATAATTCGTGTGGGAAATAGTTCGTCTCGTGTTTTAAAACTAGAAGACTTGAATAGCCGAATTGCTGTGATGTCCAAATCCAGTCAAGATCGCGCGATTCTAATTGGCGATAATTCACGATTACCAGACCTCTCCTATGTGGCACCTGACTCAAATTGGAAAGAGGGCGACATTGTATTAACTTCCGGGGATGATGGCGTTTTGCCCACAGGGTTGCCGGTGGGGATTGTTACTGAGGGTACGACAGGCAGCAAAAAAGTCGAACTTTATGCTAATCGGAATTTCGCTGATTGGGTTTGGGTTTATCCATTTGAAGCGATTAAACCGCCCGAAGACGATCCTGTTCCCGAAGGTGAAGTTGACGGCGATTCTGCGGAAGAGGTAGCCAACGAGGCGGTAGACGTAACGGAGGAGCCGCCGTTGTGATCGCAGATGTTTTAACGCCAAACAAAAAAAGAGCTTACGCTTTCCAAGCGGGCATAGCTATTTTGGTTTCGGTCATATTTGCTTCAATGACGTTCAACGTTTTTAGTCTTTCTGTGACTTTTTCTCTGGCGCCGATTATTGTTATTTTCCTTTGGCCCAACGGCGCGGATAGTAATATCTCATATTTCTCAATTTTTGTGGCTGGATTGTTCCTTGATATTTTGACCGGAACCCCAATGGGAGGATGGTCCCTGATTTTTCTGCCTTTATTTGCATTAATGACCTTGGTGAATTCAGGCCGTGAAAATGGTTTTACTGAAACTTGGATGGGCTTTTCAATTTGGATGCTCGGACTCATGGCATTTTTTATGTTCGGGCGATTCATCAAAGTTTTGGAACTCAATCATTTTGGTTTGTTAAAGCTTATTGTTCTTACAGTCTTACTTTTTCCAGTTGTCTATTTGCTCAAAAATAAGCTGCGAGATGTGTTAGTTTCGGAGGACGGGTGAGTTGATTGACAATGGCAATGACACTCAAATTCTAACCCGCCGTAGTTTTGTTTTATCGGGACTCGGAGTGGGACTCTTTGGGGTGCTCGGAGGTCGTCTATACCAATTGCAGGTTCTGCGGGCAGAGGACTACGCTTCGCTGTCTGAAAATAACAGGTTTAATTATAATATTCTTATCCCGTCGCGCGGTCGAATATTAGACCGCAGCGGCGAAGTCCTCGCCATGAACCGCCAAGACTATCGTGTGGAAATCATTGCCGAGCAGGTCAAAGATATTGATGCCACGTTAGACAAAATCGACGAAGTCATAGAACTGGATGATCCAACGCGAGAGCGGATAAAGAAAGATATCAGGAAACACGCGAAGTTCGTTCCTGTCTTGGTCGAGGATCATTTAAGCTGGTCAGATTTTTCCGCGCTCAATATCAGGGCGCCTGAAATACCCGGCGTTGTTCCGACAGTTGGCGAAGGTAGAACTTATCCATTTGAAGGCGCATTCTGCCATGTATTA
>CALJNJ010000283.1 GCA_937981945.1 uncultured Caulobacterales bacterium
CAATCAGGGTTTCAATTCGTTCCGGCCAGTCGGCCGTTGAGTCCGCAGGCACTAACGCCTCTGAAATAAGCGCGCGCCGGGGATTGGTTCCGTCCCCGTCTTGGCCCCAGATCAAAATATCTTTGCGGTCCTTTTCCAACACGGAAAGCAGGTTTTTCAGAGAGATTTGCGGATGTTCAGGCGTGGCTTTCTCAACAATATCCGTCCCCGAAATAAATCGATCCTGCAGCCGTATTTGCGCCCAGGCAGATTCGGGCATGGCCGTATCCAAACCCGGCAGGATAATCAGCCCGTCCTCAAACGTACTGACCAAACGGATTAAGCGCGATGTGGCGCCCAGCGTCCCGGTGGACCCTGCGATAATGACCGGATGATCCGGCGGGGTTTCCTGCCAGTGATCCGCTAAGGCATTTAACAGCGCTACACGCCGCGCCATGGGTTCGGAAACGCCGGCCGCTTCCAAATGTTTCGGCCAATGGGTTTGCAGAATTTCGTAAAATACGGCGGCGTTTTTGAAATGCTCCGGAACCAAATCCCGGATATCCGTGAGCTTAGCCAGGTTTTCCGCGCTTACCTCTTCCATGGCCGCATCATCCAAGACCGAAATCAGCGGGTCCGCCAGCGCCAACATCGCGGCCGGATCGACCTCATCGCCGGACGCCAGATGATATCGGCCTACCAAATTTGCCAGTTCAAAACGGCGGCGCGCAGACGGCATGGAGGGCTGAACTTGGGCCGACAAAAAGCCGGGCTCAAAAGGCGGTTCGTCAGGATCAATATCAGCCAAGGGCCGCATGCGCGGCAGAATTTTTGCGCCGGTTTCACCAACAAAAATATCGCCCAGTTCCCTGACCGCGCGGCGGGTCGGCAGTAAAATAAGCGCCTCAGACAGCCGCTCGCCCAATCTCTCTTGTAGGCCTTCTGCCAAAGACGGCAGAAACGGAACGCCGGGCGGCAGGGTATAAATATTGCCGGACATTATCCGCCGCTCAATTTCAGCTGGGCGGCATCTCTGGCATCCGGATCGCCGACATGCATCCAAAACCCGTCCAATACGCAGCCAAACGCCCGCCCTTTCGAGAGCGAAACATCCCACATTTTATTACGGGAAAACGGCTCAATTTTAAACGCCTTCGCAGGCTCTAGCCGGGCGATTTGAACCCCCGCATAAACAAAAGGCGCCGTATCGCCTTGGCGGCGGCTAAGACGACCGTCCTGATCCAAGGTAAAGTCTCCGGCGCCGTGATAACCCAGAGTCTCATCGATCTTTGCCAGAAGCAAAAGATCGTCCATTTTCGCCGGATCCCAAAGCGACATCATTTTTTCAAGAACGAGTGCGGTCTCAAGCCAAACGGCGTCAATATTGCAAATAAAGACCGGGTCCTTCCCCAATAGCGGAAGCGCCTTGATCAATCCGCCGCCGGTTTCCAATATCAGATCCCGTTCATCGGAAATTGTAATCGCCGGCGCTTGCGTGCGCTTCGCTAAATGTTGTTCCAAATGATCCGCATGGGCGTGGACATTGACCACAGCTTTTTCGACGCCGGCGTCATAAAGGCGGTAGAGCATGTGATCAATCAGGGGCTTTCCGCCCACTTCGACCATAGCCTTGGATTTATCATCGGTTAGCGGACGCATGCGGGTGCCGAACCCGGCGGCCATCACCATGGCGGTTTTGATATTGGGGAAGCATTGAAATGTGCCGGGCACATGACTCTCAACCCAGTTTTTCAGATCCGCCAGATCGGGATGGGCCAGATCGCGTATAAAATGCTGCGCCACGCGCGGGATCAATTCGCGATAGTGAGGCTTGCCGTCCCGCTCGGCCAGACGCACAAAAATGCCGAGGATTTTTGCATTGCGCTGCGCGCCCATAACCGCATAAGCCGACTTAAAATCATCGTCATATTTCAACCCGGCTTTTTCACAAAACCGGCGTTTGAGCGGGTCATGAAGTTCAAGCGCCACATCCCGCCGGGCATCTTCAAGTAATGACACTAAATCATAAGCCGGATGGGCAAACAGCCCGTCCTGGAAATCAATCAATCCGACCCGCGCCACAGACTGCCGCTTCGGCAGCCAGAACAAATTTTCGGCGTGAAAATCCCGTAAGGCTAAACCGGACGCGTGCGCCTCAAGCTTTGACCAAAGCGCGCTCCAAATCTCATACCACTCGCTTCGGGCGGCGCCCGATATAGTCTCGCCGAAATCCGGCGCAAACCAGTCGAGGAACAGGTCCGCCTCTGCCTGCAGCGCATAGGCATCATATTCCCGTACTCGCCAGACCTTGCCAAAACTTGGCATATCGGCGGGAAAACTGGAGCGGTAAATAGCGCCCAGCGTATCGACGGCAGCACGGTAGAGCTGCGTTTCTTTTGACGGGTCTTCACGTAAAATGGGCGCGAACAAATCAGTCCCGAAATCTTCGAGCAGCATTAGCCCCAAATCTAAATCTGCAGCGATAACATTGGGGGCTGAAAACCCTCTGACTTTCAGCTCATTGGCGATGCCGGAAAAAGCCTCCGGATTGGGCC
>CALJNJ010000284.1 GCA_937981945.1 uncultured Caulobacterales bacterium
CGCCGGACATCATATAACAGCCCTGTATTTCAGGGACATTTTGAACGGCCTTGTTGAATTCTTCCAGACAATTACGGCGGGTTGCCTGCAATTTGACCTGAACAAAGACCAGATATCTTTGTTCGCTGCGCACCGGATCAAGCCGAGCCGTATATTCAGATATAAACCCTTCTTTTTCCAACCGCCGCAATCTGTTGAGACATGGTGTTTTGGTCAGATTGACGTGAGATGACAACTCAACCACGGACATCCGAGCATCGGTCTGAATCAAATCCAGTATTTTGCGGTCAATTTTGTCGAGGTCTGTAATTTTCTTCATGCGCAGTCTTTTAGTTCGTCGTTCCCGATATATCCAACGTTTTTCGTTGTAAATTTCCTGTTATTTGGTGACAAGTCTCGAAACGACCAAATATAATTGGGAGAAAAGGGAATCCCATGACGTTTTTCACCGCTGAATTGCCCTTGGAATTTGCGACCGAGCTAAACAAATATTTCGTTATGCCTGAAGCCGAGTGCCTGAAGGCGCTTATTGAGCTTGCAGACCAAGGGCCGGATGAGCAAACGAAGATCCAAGAGACTGCCCGCCAATTGGTAGAAACCGTTCGCCAAAACAATACGCGCCCGCCTCTGATAAATACCTTTCTGCAGGAATACGGCCTGTCAACTGAGGAAGGCGTAACACTGATGCGCCTGTCTGAGGCGCTTATTCGGACGCCCGATAAATGGACCGCCTTCAAGCTTATTCGCGACAAATTAGAGCCCGGTGATTGGGCGAAACACAGTTTCAAAAGCCATTCGAAAATGGTCGATTTTGCGACATTCGGATTAGAGCTTTCAAAAGGATGGATAAAATCCTCCGGCGGCATTCGCGCAGAAAATCTGGCCGCCCGAATGGGAGATAACGTCCTGCACACGGCGGTGTTTCGGGTTATGGCCATGATGGGTGACCATTATGTGCTTGGGAAAAACATTGAACACGCATTAAAAACGGCGAGACGAGACAAAGATGATTTGGACAGTTTCTCTTTTGACATGTTGGGCGAAGCGGCCAAAACCAGAATAGACGCAGATCGATATTTTGCCTCCTATATGATAGCCATCCAAGCTATCGCTGACGTCGCCGATAAATTCGGCGAACATAAACCCGGATTATCGGTCAAGCTGTCGGCCCTACATCCAAGATATGAATATGCGCAGCGCCACAAATGCCTTCCCTTTTTGGTCGATCGATTTGTGACCTTGGCACAGATCGCCAAGCCTAAAAACTTGCGTATATCCATAGACGCAGAAGAAGCTGACCGTCTGGAGCTATCCCTTCTGTTTCTTAAAAACCTACTGGAACATGATCAGTTACAAGACTGGGATGAACTTGGTTTTGTTGTCCAAGCTTATCACCGTCGGACAGTTCCGGTTATCCGGCAATTGATCCGGTATTTACGGGAAAATAATCGCAAAATAAATGTACGGCTCGTCAAAGGCGCTTATTGGGACTCTGAAATTAAACATGCTCAGGAAGCGGGAATGGAGAGCTATCCGGTTTATACCCGAAAGGAAAACACCGACGTCAGTTATATCGCCTGTGCGCGGCTGTTACTGGAAGCAGATGACGTCATCTATCCCTGCTTTGCGACCCATAATGCGCAGACGGCGGCGGAAATTATCCATATGGCAGGCGACAAGCCCTATGAATTTCAACGCCTGCACGGCATGGGTAAATTGCTGCACGAAGCCCTCAAGGCAAAATCCGGTCGGGTTAGCCGAATATATGCACCGGTCGGCAAACACAGCGATCTGTTACCGTATTTGGTTCGCAGGCTTTTGGAAAACGGCGCCAACAGTTCGTTTGTCAATCAATTGACCTCCGAAGACATATCAGCCGATGAAATTATTGCAGATCCTGTCTCAAAAGCTGCACTGAATAAAACGGCTGATCATCCGTCTATCATCGAACCCCGCGTGCAATTTGAAGAACGCTTGGCCGCACCCGGTTTTGAACTGACCCAAGCCGTCAACGAAATTGAAATCAGAAATGTGATCGGCCAATATACGCGCGCAAGCTGCGCATCTATTATCGATGGTCAAACTGCCGGAACTGGCAAAACGGTTATCCCGTTCCCCGCGGATACGACGTTATCAGCCGGACATTTTTCGGCCATTGGCGTGGATGACACTCAGCGTGCCATTCAGTCCGCCAAAAATGCAACATCGCTCACACCGAAACAACGAAGAGATGCCATTCGCAAATTGGGTGACTTGCTGTGCCGCGATTATAACAAATTTTTGTCCCTGTGCGTCATGGAAGCGGGCAAGACATGGAATGATGCGATCGCAGAAGTCCGGGAAGCGATCGATTTTTGCTATTATTACGCGGACCAAGTTAGTGAGCGGCCGCGACTGGGTGTCGTCGCCTGTATCTCCCCCTGGAATTTCCCGCTGGCGATCTTTTTGGGACAAATTGCGGGCGCTTTGGCCGCCGGAAATTCCGTCGTCGCTAAACCGGCGCCGCAGACACCGTTAATAGCCTATGAGGCTGCCAAGCTGATCCATGAAGCCGGCATTCCCGCAGATGCCTTTCATCTGCTCATCGGTGACGGGGCAGAAATCGGAAGTTTCATGACCGCCCATAGGGATGTGGACGGGATCTGTTTCACCGGGTCAACTCATACAGCTAAACTCATTTACGGGAGTTTGATCAATAGCGGCCGGGCAAGTGTGCCGCTTATTGCTGAAACCGGCGGCATTAATGTGATGATCATCGACTCGACGGCTCTGCTTGAACAAGGGGTGACCGATGTCATCGCTTCAGCTTTCCAATCGGCTGGTCAAAGATGCTCGGCTTGCCGCATCGTCTGCGTTCAGGATGATATTGCCGATAGTTTTATCAAAATGCTGTCGGGCGCCATGAAAGAACTGGTATTGGGCGACCCAAGAGATCCGGCGACGGATATAGGTCCGGTGATTGATGCCGGCGCACAAGCGCATCTACAGTCTTATATTGAGGGTGCTTCCAAGACCTTCAAAAAGGTCGGTGAAACACCAATTCCTGCAGACTTACCGAATGGATATTTTGTTCAACCTGTCGCTTTTGAGGTCGAAAAAATCGCTGATATCAAACAGGAAATATTCGGCCCTGTACTACATATTGTTCGCTTTGACGGAGATGATTTGACGGGTCTGATTAACGATATTAACGCAACGGGCTTTGGTCTGACCATGGGCCTGCATACCCGCATAGATGACCGTATAGACGAAATAGCCGCAATGGCAAAGGTCGGCAATCTCTATGTAAACCGCAATCAAATCGGTGCTGTGGTCGGGGTTCAGCCATTTGGCGGCGAAGGCCTTTCAGGAACCGGTCCCAAAGCCGGCGGCCCCGCTTATGTTAATCGATTATCCAGACACCGTATGGAAAAATCCGCCGGCAATCCGTCATCTGTGTCAGCCTTATTGTCTGCCATGAGCGAAATTGGTTTGGAACCGAATGCAGCGATTGTCGATAACGTCACCGAATTTATGGCCCGGCATGAGGAGGTTTCGGTGCTGCCCGGACCAACGGGCGAAACGAACACGCTCAAGGTTCTGCCGCGCGGGCGTTTATATTGTCCGCCGGGCGAAGATCTCGCTGACAGGATATTTGTGACATTGGCAACCGGCAATATTTGCGTGTTGAATGCCGGCACAGAAATTGACGGTATTGAAATTCTACCGAATTTAGAGCTGTCCCCCGAACTCTATCAATTCGTACAGGGCGTCGTCGTCCCGGCGGGCAAAGTTCAAACGACCGCTGAACTTATTCATTGGAAAGGCGGCCCTATTCTGCCAATTTTTACGCCCGGCGACGATCCGGAACGTTTCTTCCTGGAGAGAACTCTGACGATTAACACATCCGCTGCCGGCGGCAACGCAACATTATTGGCGCTCTAGACGAAATCAATCTGAGTTTTTGAAAAGCACCCCACGTTCAGCAATCAAAACAATGATTAATGTGGCTATACCCAGTAAGAAGAACCCCCACAAAATCGGCTCAACAGTGCCGTCATATTGACGGGCTACAAGATAGCCTAAAATGGTAGCTATTCCCGTCGTGGCAAACCCGTAAGCAGCGCTGGCGCTTCCGGCGTCGTCGCCATGGGGCTCCATAGCCATAGCATTGAAGTTTGATCCCAACATCCCAAAACAGCCCATGGATAAAGCCAGTAATATATAGACCGGTGCGAACATCTCGCCGTTTAACAAGGCTATAAGCAAATTCAGACCTGAAAACGCGATAAAGGCGAAAACCGTTAAATGGCTAATCCGCTGCATCCCATATTGCGCGACCCATGTGGAATTCGCAAAGGAAACGACAGCCATGGTCCCGGCGATGCCTGCGAACCAATAGGCAAACTTATCGCCTTTCTCAAAGACCTCATGAAATATTTGCTCGGACGCCCCAAGAAACGAAAATAGAGACCCATATATGAAACCGCTGGCGAATAGATAGCCCGTCGTCACACGGTATTGTAATACCCGCATATAAGCCTTACCGAATGTTCGAATATCCAGCGGACGACGTTTGGATTCGGGCAAGGTTTCGGGAAGCCGTAAAGACACCCAAACCAAATTCACCATCCCCAATATGACCAATATTCCAAAGGTCCAGCGCCACGAAAACCGCATAACTTCCGCACCAATGATAGGTGCGATGATGGGCACGATCATAAATACAGTCATTATCAGGGACATAATACTGGCCATTCCCCGGCCGGCCAGTAAGTCCCTAACAATCGCCACCGCAATAACGCGAATTCCGCCGGAAATAAGACCTTGAATAAAACGCAAAGCAATTAACAACCAAAAATTCTCAGCGAAAGTGCAGGCTATGCTCAAAGCAATAAAAGCAATAAGGCACAATTTAAGCAGCCCAACCCGTCCAAAACGATCTGACAACGGGCCGAATATCAATTGCGGAACACTAAAACCCGCAAGGTAAGAGTATATTATAAGCTGTTGATTATTTTGCATTTTCAGCTCGAAATAATCAGAAATTGCACCAAGCGCCGGCAACATTGTATCAATGGCAGCCGCATTCATTGCGAGCAAAGACGCAATTAAGGCAATAAACTCCCAGCGCGGCATGGGTAGTGATGCGGATTGATGTGGTGACGCTTTAGACATAAGCGAACGCGGCTATAGGCTTTTATTCAAACCCGCAAGAAGAAGTTCAATCCTTGTGAACGTCTCCGCCCTTCATGACAAAACTAACCGATTGCATAATTTCTATATTTTCGAGCGGATCTTCTTCGAGTGCAATAATATCGGCATGTTTACCGGGTTTTATGGAACCGACCGTTTCCGACAAACCAAAGAGATCTGCGTTGTGGATTGTGGCCGCTTGAATGGATTGCAATGGCGTCATGCCCCACTTGACCATATAGGCAAATTGATGGCCGTTTTGTCCGTGCGGATAAACGGCAGCGTCTGATCCAAATGCCATTTTCGCTCCTGCTCTGACAGCCCGTCTGAAACTCTCACGTTGAATTTTGCCCACAACACGTTCTTTTGCAAGCGACTCCTCGAGCATTCCTGCCTTTTCGCCTTCAGACAAAATGTAATCCGAATTGTAGACATCCATGGACAAATAGACGCCTTTACGCTTGGCCGCTGCTATTCCGGCATCCGTGATAAAGCTGGAATGCTCGATTGAATCCACGCCGGCTTCGATGGCAGTTTCGATGCCTTTGGCTCCGTGGGCGTGGGCCGCGACTTTCATGCCTGCCAAATGAGCTTCATCCACAATCGCCTTCATTTCTTCATAAGAAAACTGCTGCGCCCCAACGTCAGTACCTTTTGATAAAACACCACCAGTCGCGCAAAACTTGATAAGATTGGCACCGTATTTCTTATTTTCTCTGACTTTCGCCCTAAGGGCCCAAGGTCCGTCGGCAACACCATCTGCTTTAACCTTATACTCAGACGGCAATAAATTATTGTCACAATGACCGCCCGTTATACCAAGAGACGGCCCGGCCGCTAAAATACGGGGTCCGGGAACATCTCCGTCATTAATCGCATCGCGCAGGGCTATATCTGCGTATCCTGCGGCGCCCAAATTACGAACTGTGGTAAAGCCTGCGTCCAAAGTCCGCCTGGCATTACGCACGCCTGTAATGGCTTGTCTCGGGACGGAGCGCGTAAGTCGCTTATATCCGTGAACTTGAGAGTCACCTGTAAGATGGACGTGCGCATCCAAGAGGCCCGGCAGGACATATTTATCGGACAAATCAATCTTTTGATCCACGCCCTCATGCGGTCTTTCCGCCCAATTCCCAATCTCAGAAATTAGTCCGTCATCAATCAGAATATACTGATTTTCGGTATAGCTTCCGTCTTCCGGGTTGAGAATGAAACCGGCATGTATGAGGGTATCATGAGCATTGGCCGAAATCGAAATTCCGATCGCCGCAACCGCGCTCAACAAAGCTTTTCTCATAAAGACCCCCTATTCTCGTTCTGTTTAAATAAACGTCGTGATCTCTGACAGGTCTTTCTTGATAAGCGCGTGCGTCGGCACAACACATCCCTTGGCAGGATAACCGACAACCATCAGAACAAATGGTTTCTCGGTCTTCGGACGACCGCAAATTTCGGTCAAAAACCCCATAGGCGCGGGCGTATGTGTCAGTGTTCCCAGTCCGGCTTTATGTAAGGCCGTGATCAGCATGCCGGTCGCCAGACCAACAGATTCTGTCACATAGTAGTTCTTCTTGTCTTGGCCGGAAATTTCGCCGCCGCGCCTTTGTGCAAATACAGCAATCAACCACGGAGCAGTTTCCAAGAATGGTTTGTGGGCGTCTGTGCCTAAAGGATCAAGGGCATCCAGCCATTCTTCAGATGCGCGACCTCCGTAAAATTCGCGCTCTTCTTCTTCAGCGGCTTCGCGAATTTTTGCTTTCGTTTCCGGGTCAGAAATCGCTACAAAATGCCAAGGTTGATGGTTTGCGCCTGACGGGGCAGTCCCCCCAACCCGAATAGCATTTTCAATTATATCACGCGGTACAGGCTCATCAGAAAACATTCTGATTGACCGTCGGACCGCCATTTCACTGTGTAACGCTTCAACCGTTTTTCGCATTTCATCTTCAGAAGCGCGCTCATACCCGGTCAGAGGGACATATTTTTCTTCGCTCATATAGCGTTCCAATCCAGAATAACTTTTCCCGTCTTACCGGTTTCCATGAGATCAAAGGCTTTTTGAAAGTCGCGGGCTTCAAACCGGTGAGTAATCATAGCACTCACATCCAGCCCGCTATCCAGCAGGGCTATCATTTTATACCAGGTTTCGTACATTTGCCGGCCGTAAATACCACGAACTGTCAAAGCTTTCCCGACGATTTTCCCAAAGTCGACAGGGAACGGTTTGGCGGGAATTCCAAGCATGGCTATATTACCGCCCATAATCATATGATCCAGCATTTGATTAAAAGCCGGTTCCGCGCCGCTCATTTCAAGTCCTACATCGAAACCTTCATTCATGCCGATTTCGGTCATCACGTCGCGCAAGTTTTCATTGATCACATTGACCAAACGCGTTTTAGGCGCAACTTTCGAGGCAAATTCCAATCGCCAATCATTGATATCCGTCAGGACCACTCGCCTTGCGCCGGCTTCTTCGGCAACGGCGGCGGCCATTATGCCAATGGGCCCCGCGCCCGTTATCAAAACGTCTTCGCCGACCAGATCAAAAGACAAAGCCGTGTGAACGGCATTTCCCAAAGGGTCCATAATGGCCCCAATTTCCAAGGGAACGTCGTCTTTGAGCGGTATGACATTAAATTCCGGAAGCGCCAGATATTCTGCAAAAGCTCCCGGGAGGTTGACCCCAATGCCCTTTGTGTCGGGATCGAGATGAAACCGGCCCGCGCGTGCATTCCGTGATCTATTGCCGACCACATGTCCTTCACCGGTCACTTTTTGGCCAACATCAACACGTCTGACGCCCGATCCGACAGCCGCCACATGACCGCTATATTCATGGCCGGTGATTAACCCAACCAGGACATTGTTTTTGGCCCAATCGTCCCATTTATAAATATGCATATCCGTACCGCAAATGGCCGTTCGCTCGACTTTAATGAGAACTTCGTCGGGTTCAATTTCAGGAACGGGTCGCTGCTCAAGCCAAAGGCCTTTTTCAGCCTTGGCTTTGACCAAACATTTCATAGTTTTTGGCAGTGTCATGAAATTACTCCCAATTCTTTGCCGACTTTTGTGAATGCCGCGATCGCGCGGTCAATTTGCACTGTCGTATGGCCGGCGCTCATTTGCGTTCGAATGCGGGCCTGGCCTTTGGGCACAACGGGGAAAAAGAACCCAATGACATAAACGCCTTCATCCAGCAATTTATCAGCCATTTCTTGTGCTAATTTTGCGTCGCCCAGCATCACCGGAATGATAGGATGTTCGCCCGGCAGCAAATTAAAGCCTGCCTTCTCCATACCGTCCCTGAAACGCTGCGTGTTTTGCCTAAGTCTATCCCGCAATCCGGAACCGTTTTTAACAAGGTCAATGGCTTTCAGGCTCGCGCCCACGAGCGATGGGGCCAGAGAGTTGGAGAATAAATACGGCCGTGATCTTTGTCTGAGCATATCAACAACGTTTTGCCGCGCGCAAATATATCCCCCCATTGCGCCGCCTAAGGCTTTACCGAGTGTACCGGTCAGAATATCGATCCGGCCTTCTACACCGCGATATTCCGCAGAGCCTTTTCCGTTCTTGCCCAAGAACCCGGTGGCGTGACAATCATCGACCATGACAAGGGCCTCATATTTATCAGCCAAATCGCAAATTTCATCCAGCTTGGCGATGTAGCCGTCCATGGAGAACACACCATCCGTCGCGATCATAATATGGCGGGCGCCGGCGGCTTTGGCTTCTTTCAGTTTATCTTCCAGATCAGCCATGTCCGAATTGGCGTATCTGAAGCGTTTGGCTTTGCACAGCCGAATGCCGTCAATGATCGAAGCATGATTGAGACTGTCAGAAATAATCGCATCTTCGGCAGATAATAGCGGCTCAAATACACCCCCATTAGCATCAAAACAGGCGGCATATAAAATGCTGTCATCAAAACCAAGCCAATCAGCGATCTCTTTTTCCAGTTTTCTGTGTTGATCCTGCGTACCGCAAATAAAACGCACGGATGACAAGCCAAATCCATATTGGTCAAGTGCGTCTACACTGGCCATCATCAATTCCGGATGATCGGCCAATCCCAGGTAATTATTGGCACAGAAATTTAATACTTCTGTTTCCCGTCCCTCTTCAGTTACATGGATTGCTGAGGATTGCTTTGAAACGATCAGGCGCTCGCGCTTGTAAAGTCCCTGCGCATCTATATCGCGCAGATCGCTGTCAAGCCGGCTGTAAAACTTTTGAGTCATTTCAGATCATCCTGTTTTCTATCCCTATAATGCTTATTGCGGACAAATAACATTTCAATTTTGCGTGTTTCGCGCAATAAAGGTCCCTACATGACTGAACTCGCAAAACTATTATCTGAAATTCGCGTTTGTAACATTTGCGAAAAGGCCGAGAAACCGTTGCCTCACAAAGCCAGGCCAATAGCAATCGGCAATGAACGCTCAAAAATCCGCATTATCGGCCAAGCCCCGGGGACGCGGGTACATGCCAGCGGTATCCCATTTGACGACCCTTCCGGCGACCGATTGCGTGACTGGCTCGGTGTCAGTAAAGAGCAATTTTACGATGAAGACATTTTTTCAATTACGCCCATGGGTTTTTGTTTTCCGGGACTGGACGCCAAAGGCGGAGACTTGCCCCCACGAAAAGAATGCGCGCCGCTTTGGCAGGACAAATTAACGGCCGCTATGACCGGTGTGGAGTTGACATTGCTCGTGGGGCAGTATGCTCAGAAGCAATATCTTGGGAAAAAACGCCAAAAAAACCTTACGGAAACCGTTCGGCATTGGAAGGATTACGGACCTGACGTAATCCCTCTCCCTCATCCGTCTTGGCGCAATAATGTTTGGATAAAAAAGAACCCATGGTTCGAAGATGTTTTGTCAGTGCTAAAAACGCGGGTCCTTGATTGTATCCAGACCTGTGACTGAAATCCGGGAAACCGCTTCCCTGCCTAA
>CALJNJ010000285.1 GCA_937981945.1 uncultured Caulobacterales bacterium
CCGGTTTCGCCGGAGAGTTTAATATTGCCGCGCAGAAGATTGGCTTCTTGTCTTTGGCGCCACTCCGGGTTCCATTCCCAAGATCCGGAAATACCGCCGGAGCTTTTGGATATGACATTGACCACTTGTCCGGACAGGCCCGGAATGTCGAGGCTTGTGCCGTCCAAAACTTCGATACGAACAACATTATCCGCCGGAATCCGGGCAATTTGATCAAACGGATCGCCGCCTTTGCCGGTGATTTGCTGCCCGTTGACCAAGACATTCGCGCCGCCTTGTCCCAGGCCGCGGGCATTATTGCCGCCGCGGAGCTGAAAGCCCGGGACGCGGCGGACCATATCAAAAGCGTTTTGAGGGGCATATTGTTCAAAATAAGCCGGCTCAAACGTTCGGGCATTTGCCGCGCCGGCGTCGCTGTCCTGCGCCATTGCCGGTCCGGCAAGCATTAGGGCGAGGGGCGCCATAGACGCCAAAAGCGCCGTCTTAAGTGGAGTTGTCATGTCTTATCTCTTGCGGAGTGTTTTTTAGGATTAGTAATTATAGTCGGTGATGGTCAAGTTCTTTGGCGAGATTTCCACCTTCATATGTTCACTTTTCTTGATGTTGTGCGCGGCATTTATCTTGCAGTAATGGTCTTCCATTTTATGCGGAATCTTTTTTCCGTTCACAAATACAAGCCCGTCTTTAAATAAGACTTTTGCTGTTTGATCACCTTGATTAATCAAACCGTCTTCCTGCAATTGCTCGAGCATGGCCCGGCCGTAAGTCTCATGTTTCGGGTCATATTCCGCGGCATGTTTTTTCGCTTGTTTTTCGGCCTGTATCCGGGCTTTTTCCAAAGCTTTGCGGGTTTCCTTTTCAACCATTTGTTCAATGTCGGTATCGAAATTGGATTGCAGTAATTCGCGTTTGACCGAGGCGGAGCTGACGGCTTCGGCAAATTTCATTTGCGCTTTTTGAAAGGCATATTTTTCGCCTTGGGGATTTTCTGAAAAGCTTTCCGTTGCCGCCTCAAAGTCATCAAGGGCGTCTTCAAACAATTCTTCAATCTCATCCATCTCGTCTTCGAATTTTTCGGCCAGTGCCTCTATTTTGTCTTCGGAGAGATCAGTGCCCTTGAACTTTTGACCGTCAATATAAAGGCCCGATGTTAAGTTTGCGCCGGCTAATTTTGAAATCTGAGGCAGCTTAGGCGCCTCCGGCAATTCGGCAGGTTCCGGCCATGCGACCGGCTTTGGCGCACCGGCCAAATAGTCAACATCATAATCCGGTGACGGTTCGCTGACGCGGCGCTTTTGTTTTTTCGCCATATGAAGCGCGTCTTTGTCCGCATTGCCCGAGGCGTTCTCGAGCGAGGCTACGTAATAATCCAAATTGACCTTGTACTGATTAGCGGCCTTTTTGAATTTGGAGTAGGATTTGAACGCTTCCGGGCGCGGCATAACCGGCGCTTTGGGCGTTTGCGGCAAGCTGCGCAAAATATCCGGATTTTTATCGATATTGTGCCAAGTGTCGCCGGTATAGACCCAGCGGCTGCCGTCGCCGGCTTTCTTAATGGTGATATCTCTGCCGTCAAAACGGGTTGTGGCGAAATGATAATTTCTTTTGTCGGCATTGACGTGGATTTCCGTTTCGTCATTGCCCGGATGGGCGTCGGCGGTCACCGGGTTCAGTCCGATATAGAGACCGGCGGCCACGACAAGCGCCGCCAGGGAGGTGACGACTTGCTCGGGCCGGCGCCGGCTCTCCTCGGGCGCCGTCAGACGGGTCAAGCGCCGTAGAAGGGGTTTTTTATGATCATTGGCGGCCAGCGCAAAATTTCCAAATGCAGGATTGAGGCGAAGAGCTGCTAAGCCTTTGACCAATGCTTTCGGGTTCTGCGTATAGCGCACGGCGAAATCATCACAGGCCTGCTCCCGATCATCATCAATGCACTTACAGATATAATGAATGCCGGGGTGATAAAATAGGATGGCTTTAATGGCCGACTGCACCAGATTGATCAGATAATCATGCCGGCGGATATGGGCGATCTCATGCAGTAAAATAGCTTCGATTTGGTCGGGCGGGAGACCGGTGAAAAACCCGGCCGGAACAAGGACAACAGGCCGGAAGAACCCGAGGGTGACAGGCCCGTTGACCCGGTCGGAAATATGCAGGACCACAGATTTGAAAATACCGGCGTTAAGCACAAGCGTTCTGAAGCGCCGCGACCAATCACTCGGAACTTCCGACAGGCCGCGTTTACGCAATTGGTTGGTCATATAAAGGGCCATGGAGTATTTCGCAGACAGGAAAGCGAAACCGATACACCACAAAACACCTAATAAAGGGGCGTATTGACCGGCGGCCGGGGGCGTAATCGCCGCGACTTGGTCAACACTGCCCGCGGCAGTGCCTGCAAAAATTGTTGTCACAGGCTCCATAATAGAGGCCGCGGTAATGGTTCCGGCCGCGCCTGACCCCATGGTCATGACAAAGGTGAATATAAAGGCGATAAAACAAGCGCCGAGGACGGCGGTTTCCAAAGCACATCGTAAAGAGGCTTGGCTGTCTTTCGTCATGGCCCGTATTATAAAGACGGTCAAAGCCGCGAGCGCGCCCTGCCAAAGACTGTGCAGCACGGCGACCCCGAGCCCGGTTAGAATTTGTGATATGACGATGTCCATTTACTCTCTCCCTGTCAGCATTTGGACTAATTATTTTCAAGCCGGGCCAAAAAGGCCTTGATCTCCTGAAGTTCTTCGGCAGAGGGCTCACCTTTACCCAAGGCGTGCATGACCAAATCCGAAACCGAATTGCCGAATGTGTTTTCGACAAACCGATCAAACAATTTCGTCTGAGTGTCCTCTGCAGAATTGACCGCCTTATATAAATAAGACTTTCCCGGTCCGGGCTCTCTTTCGACCAGACCTTTATCGAGCAATCTTTGAACCTGTTTCAAAGTGGTCGTATACCCGACCTCTTTGGAGCGGCTGATTTGCTCATGAATTGTTTTGACAGTGCAGGGCTGGTGCTCCCAGAGGACCCGCAATATAGCCGTTTCGGCTTCCGATGGTTTTCTAACGCGTTTCATGAATAACGACATAAACGACAATTGTCGTTTTGCAAAGTTACATTCTCGAAAGATTTGGTGATTTTCGGTCGTTAAGCGGCCCGATCCGCTAAAAATAACTTGAGTCCGGCCCCGCAAAGGGGCATGACGTTCGACAAATTAATAAATTCAAGGGGAATTGTGCATGTTTTATTTTGTCTTGGGGGCCATTGCTCTCTTCGGCATGTGTTTCGCTCTGTTTTTGATGCGAAAGCATCCTAAAGGACTCTATATTCTTTTCTTCGCAGAAATGTGGGAGCGGTTTTCCTACTACGGAATGCGCGCGCTTTTAGTCCTGTATTTGACCAAACATTTCTTGTTTTCGGACAGTCAGGCCTATGGAATTTACGGGGCTTATACGACCTTGGTCTATATCACGCCCGTAATTGGCGGAATGTTGGCCGACAGATATCTGGGCCAACGAAAAGCGGTGCTTTTCGGGGCCGGTTTATTGGTTCTTGGCCATATGGGTATGGCCGTCGAAGGGGAGCCGGTGACCGATGCCGCCATGCGAGACCAGGGAATATTGAATATTTTCTACCTCTCTTTAGCGCTGATCATTGCGGGCGTTGGTTTCTTAAAAGCGAATATCTCGGCAATCGTCGGGGAACTCTACAGTAAAACGGATGAGCGTCGCGACGGCGCTTTCACTCTATTCTACGTGGGTATCAATTTGGGTGCCTTTGCCGGGGCTTTGATAGCCGGCGGATTAGGTGAAACTTTCGGCTGGAAATACGGGTTCGGTGCCGCGGGTATAGGAATGCTCCTCGGATTAGTCGTCTTTATTTGGGGCAAACCTTTGCTCAACGGCGCAGGTGAAAGTCCAAACCCTGTCTTGCTCGCCAAGAAACAATTTGCCGGATTATCGACGGAATGGCTGATTTACATTCTTTCTTTTGTCGGCGTCTTGGTCATTTGGTTCTTGATCCGTGACGGTGAGAGCACCGTTAAATGGGTGTTATATTTCGCCATGGCTGCGACCTATGCTTATATAATCGGGACGTCGGTGATGAAGTTGAAACCGCACGCCAGAAACCGCGTTTTTGCGGCTTTGTTTTTGATTACCGTTCAAGTCCTCTTTTGGGCGCTGTTCGAACAAGCGGGCTCTTCACTAAACCTGTATACGGACCGTCAGGTAGACCGAAACTTTATGGGCGGGGAAGTCGTCGCCTCGGTGTTCCAGTCTTTAAACGCCATGTATATTGTCGTTCTCGGCCCGCTTTTTGCGGCGCTCTGGGTTTGGCTCGGCAAAAAAGGTATGGAGCCATCCGCACCCGCTAAATTCGGGCTCGGGGTTATTCAGCTGGGTCTGGGATTCTTGATTTTGGTTTGGGGCGCGAAAGCCGCCGGCGCGAATTTGACGCCGGTCGTCTTCATCTTCCTGATTTACTTGCTGCATACAACCGGCGAGCTTTGTCTCTCACCGGTCGGCCTTTCCGCCATGACGCGATTGTCCGTGCCAAAAATGGTCGGCTTGATCATGGGGGCTTGGTTCCTGGCGTCAGGTGCCGGTAACTTCGCGGCTGCGCAGATCGCTAAATTGACGGCGGCTGACGGCGGCGGACAAGATCAAGTTCTTGCCGTCTACTCCAAAGTCGGCTGGATCGCGGTTGCGGTGGGTGTCGGACTGATCGTCCTGTCACCGCTGATTAAGCGGATGATGCATCTGGATACGCTCGAAGAAGATACGCGTCTTTACAATGAAGAGCACGGTCTGACCATGGACGGCAGAGACATGGTTGGTGAGCGGATGTCCCCAACGGGTGACCCGCAGTAATCACTGCATCAATAATGTAATAAAAAAAGGCCGGCAATTTGCCGGCCTTTTTCATGAAATATCGGGCTTTATCCAATAATGTTGTTTGTGCCCTTTGGCTTCGAATTCAGAAGCGAGGCGGCGGGCGTCATCTTTTGATAATCCCGCGCGCATTTTAAAAACGTTGCCGTGAGTGTCTTCCCGCCAAACGGACCAAAGCTGTTTGGTGTCCGGCGGTTTCGACAATTTTATCTGCGCTTGGCGTTCATGGCCATGTTCAGGATATCGTCCATCATGCTGCCGTCGCCGTCGGCGTCCAAAAGCTTGCCGATCATGCCGAGGCCCTGTTGGTGCTGCTCTTGTTGCTGACGTTGAACTTGCTGCTGCTGACGGGCTTTTCCGCCGCCGAGCAATCCGCCGAGCAGGCCGCCGAGACCGGAGGCCGATGTCTGCTGCTGTCCGCCGCCCATCATTTTATCAAGGGCAAGGCTGGCTAATTGTTGCTGCATGCTGGGCTGACGGGTCTGCTGACCCAAACTGCCCATGGCCATGGTGGCAACCATTGGCAAAAGCTTTTTCAAAAGGTCGGGTCCGATGCCGGTCTTTTGCGCGGCATGTCCGGCAACGGCGCGGCTGACGTCTTTGGAGCCAAACAAATGACCGAGAATAGCATTGCCGTCCGTGATGGTTTCGTCGCGGCCCATAAGTTCAGGCTGCTCTAAATATTGTCCGTGATTGCCGTTTTGAAGGGCGCCCAACAGGCCGGCCAGACCTTGCGGGTTTTGCGTATTTTTCTTCAGCGCTGATGAAATCGCCGGCAGCAGAGCTGCGATTGCGCTTTGAGTTTGTGACTGATCAAGGCCGAGCGATGCTCCGGCTTGCTGCGCAGATGCGCCGCCTTGTGCTTGCATGATCATGTCGAGTAAATTTAGTCCTGCCATTTGGCCCTCCGGTTTAGATGTGACTCGCATATAAGGGGAAACCCGCCCAATAGCGAGTGTAGGCCGAGAACTTTCTGCAGTTAAGGTTAGTAAAAGCAGCCGTTTTCAGACCGCGCTGCCGCCTATTGTCATATTTTCCACATAGAGAGTCGGCTGCCCGACCCCGACCGGCACGCTTTGGCCGGCCTTGCCGCAAACGCCAATACCGGGGTCAATGGCCTGATCATTTCCAACATGCCGGATTTGCGTCAGCACGGTCGGGCCGTCGCCAATGACCGTGACGCCTTTCAGCGGCGCTTCGATTTTTCCGTTTTTGACGCGGTAGGCTTCCGTGCACTGGAAGACAAATTTGCCGGAGGTAATATCAACTTGCCCGCCGCCAAAATTAGCGGCGTAAACTCCGTCTTTAAGATCGGCGATAATTTCCTTCGGGTCAGCTTGCCCGCTCAGCATAAAAGTATTGGTCATGCGCGGCATGGGCGTATGGGCGTAGCTCTCGCGGCGTCCGTTGCCGGTGACCGGGACTCCCAAGAGGCGCGCATTCATTCTGTCCTGCATGAAACCCTTGAGGATACCGTCTTCGATCAAAACCGTGCGGCTCGTGGGTGTCCCTTCATCATCCAGGGTCAAAGATCCGCGAAGACCGGGCAGTGACCCGTCATCAACCACCGTGACCCCCGGGGCCGCAACGCGCTCACCGATTTTGCCGGCAAAAGCTGATGTGCCTTTGCGGATGAAATCGCCTTCCAGCCCGTGGCCGATCGCTTCATGGAGCAGAACGCCAGGCCAGCCGGGTCCCATCACCACATCCATTTGACCGGCGGGCGCGGCCACACTGTCCAAATTGACGGTAGCTTGTCGGAAGGCTTCCTTTGCCAGAGACTTCCAGTGGTCAGGCTCAATGAAATCATCATAGGCGGAGCGGCCGCCGGCGCCGGCATATCCGGTTTCCCGGCGGCCGGCCTTTTCCGCCGTGATTGAAATGTTAAGGCGAACCAAAGGCCGCACATCATCAAAACGTTCGCCGCCGGCTCTTAAGATGGCAATGGCTTTGCGGGACCCGGACAGGCTGACGGACACCTGCACGACGGACGGGTCCAGCGCCCGGCAATAAGCATCGATTTCCTGCAGGAGCTCAACCTTTTGCCCAAAGACAGGGGCCGCAACCGGGTCTGTATCCGGGTAAAGCTTGGTATTGGTTCGGGCCGGGGGCTTTGACGCCATGCCCTCATGCCCGT
>CALJNJ010000286.1 GCA_937981945.1 uncultured Caulobacterales bacterium
ATCAATTGGGTTTTCCCTTGTATTTTAGTCGGCGCGCTTTTGGCATTTTTGGAAAAAGCCCGCCGAAGTGAAAAAGGATTTTGGGCCGCTTTTGGCGTTGTTTACTTGGTGCTCCCAAGTATCGCCATATTAGCGCTTCGGGGCGATCACGCAGGGTTTGACGATCACGGTTTTAAACTATTGGCCTATTTGATGGTTGTTGTGATTGCGGCCGATGTTGGCGCATATTTTGGCGGCAGTTATTTCAAAGGCCCTAAACTTGCGCCGAAGCTCAGCCCTAAAAAAACATGGTCGGGATTAATTAGCGGTATCCTCACGGGCGTATTGCTCGGCGGTGCTTTTGGGGTTTTTCTTAAGATGGGCCCGGTTTCAGCCGGTCTTTTGGCGTTCCCGATTGTTTTGATTTCAGCCGGCGGCGATTTTTTGGAAAGCTGGGTAAAGCGCCGAATGAATGTCAAAGACGCCGGCGGTATTTTGCCGGGTCACGGCGGATTACTCGACCGCTTGGATTCTCTGATTTTGGTTGTGATTGTTGCTCTGTTCGCTGTTCATATTTATCCGGTTTGGAACCTGATTTAGAATGACGCGGCGGATTTCCATTCTGGGTTCAACAGGGTCGGTTGGGCAAAACACGCTCGACCTGATTAGGCGAGCTGAGCCAGGTACTTTTGAAATTGTCAGTTTAACGGCCAACACAAATACAGAATTGCTGGCTAAGCAGGCTTTGGAATTTGATGCAGAGTTTGTCGCGATTGGCCAAGACGAGCATGCGGCGGATTTGTCTGCGCGATTGAAAGGCTCAAGGACGGAAATAGCGGCGGGCCGCGGAGCACTGCTCGAAGCCGGTCGTAAGCCTGCCGATTTTTGTATGGCCGCGATCATTGGAGCTGCCGGCCTGGAGCCCACATTGGAAGCGGTCAAACAAGGTCAGCATATTGGCCTTGCCAATAAAGAGAGTCTGGTTTGCGCCGGGGATCTCTTTATGTCGGAAGTTCGGGGTTCGGGTGCTACATTGCTGCCGGTAGACTCTGAGCACAATGCGATTTTCCAAGTGCTGGCAAAAGATCACCCCGAAGGCGTTACGCGCCTCATTTTAACAGCCAGCGGTGGTCCGTTTTTGAATAAACCTATTCATGAGTTTGACGACATAACACCGAAAGATGCGCTCAAGCACCCGATCTGGGACATGGGAGCCAAGATTTCTATCGATTCCGCGACGATGATGAATAAGGGATTGGAACTCATAGAGGCCGGTCACCTATTTGACCGTCCAAGCGCGCAGATTGACATTATCGTGCATCCTCAATCCGTGGTCCATTCCATGGTAGAATATGCGGACGGTTCTGTCCTTTCCCAAATGGGCAGCCCTGATATGCGCACGCCGATCGCTTATGCTTTGGCTTGGCCTGAGCGGATGGAAACGCCGGTCGAAAAATTGGATCTGACGACTTTGTCGGAACTGACGTTTTTTGCGCCGGACGAAGAAAAGTTTCCGGCGTTAAAAATCGCCAGGCAAGCGCTCGAAGCGGGTGGACATGCCGCCAATATAATGAACGCGGCAAACGAAGTAGCAGTGGCGGCCTTTCTGAAGAATGCAATAGGATTTCAAGACATCGCAACGTTAACCGACATGACCCTTCAAGCTTCAGAAGACACATCAGGAAACGTTTCCGATTTGGCTGAAATTCTCGCTGTTGATGCAAAGGCCAGACAAACTGCAACCGACCTGATGAAGCGCTTGAGATAAGCCCAAAAATCGGCCACAAACGTCCTTTGGAGGAGTGAGTCTCTTAGAATGCTGTCAGCTATTATTACAGCTTTGATTTTTATCACCAGTTTTCTGGTGGTTTTGTCTTTCCTGGTGTTTTTCCATGAGCTCGGACATTATTCCGTCGCGCGGTTTTTCGGCGTGGCAGTTGAACGGTTTTCTATCGGGTTTGGAAAACCGCTGGCAAAGTGGAAAGCAAAGTCGGGAACGGAATGGAGCATTGGAAGTCTGCCTTTGGGCGGTTATGTCAAATTCTTGGGGGACGCAGGCGCTGCGAGTAATCCGGACACAGAGAAACTGGCTGAAATAAAGTCTGAACTTTCCGAACAAGGGAAAGCCGATCAAATCAGCGATGTCTTTCACTTCAAACCGGTCTGGCAGAGAACATTAATAGTTCTGGCGGGGCCGATAGCTAATTTCATTCTCGCAATTGCAATTTTCGCCGGGCTCGCCTTGACCTTAGGGGATTACAAGACCCGTTCAGTCGTTATGGAGGTTGTCGAAGGCGGCGCCGCCGACAGAGCGGGCGTGCTGGCAGGCGACTATATTTTGTCCATGAACGGCAAAGATGTGTCCGATACGGAGTATCTTATCCCGTTTATCATGGTCAGAAGCGGTGAAGACTTGGAAACAATTATCGAACGCGCCGGCCGAAATGTAAACTTGACAATTACGCCTGAGAAACTGCGACGTCAGGATCAATTTGGCGGATATAACGAGGTTGGGACAATCGGAGTATCTTTGGGCGGTGCCGACAACGTTTCTGTCGTGAAATACACTCCGGGTGAGGCTGTCGGAAAAGGGTTTGAGCGTTTCACCGGAACGATTTCGACGACTGCGACTTATATTGGCAGAATATTCAAAGGGAAGGAGGATGGGACAGCCTTTGGCGGTCCTGTTCGAATCGCAACCGTAACTGGCAAGACGGCGGTAACCGTTGTAAATGCGGATGTGGGCTGGAAACAGAAAGTAAAAGCCCTTTATGGCAGCCTTTTTAGCATAGCAGCGGCTATTTCCATCGGATTAGGTGTCGCAAATTTAATGCCAATACCCGCATTGGATGGTGGACATTTGCTATACTACGGGTATGAAGCAATCGCGGGACGTCCGTTGAGTGAAGAAAAACAGGAGTTCGGATTTAGGATTGGGTTTGCGGCTATTTTGACCTTGCTTATCTATCTGACAATTAATGACTTTGGCTGGGTCCAAAGTATGTCATCCTAATAACGGAAAATGGGATTTATTGTGATAAAACGTAAAATCATAAACTCGTTATCTGCTTTGCTCCTGGGGAGCAGCATTGTGGCTGTGACGCCCGCCGCCTTCGCGCAAGAACCTGCGCCTCAAACATCCGCGCCACAAGCTCAGCCTACAATTATCAGAACGATACAAGTCCAAGGCAATCAAAGGATTGAAGCGAACACGGTCGCTTCTTATTTACTTTTTGCACCCGGAGATCCTTATAGCGAAGACCGGATCGATTTGTCCGTTAAAACGCTCTATGCGACCGGATTGTTCGCTGATGTTATGATCGAACCGCGGGATGGCAATGTTTTAATCCGCGTTGTTGAAAACCCTATTATCAACCGTGTGATCCTTGAGGGAAATAAATCACTCAAGACAGATAAAATTACCGATGAGATCGAAGCGGAACCACGGTCCATATTTACCCGCTCTAATGTCCAAAGTGATGTGACAAGAATTATCGAGCTTTATCGTCAATCCGGTCGTTTTGCCGCCACAGTTGAGCCCAAAGTGGTGCAGCAGCCGCAAAACCGAGTCGATTTGATTTTTGAAATCACGGAAGGTCCGGTCACCGGTGTGAAACGGATCAACTTTATCGGCAATAACGAATATTCCGATAAGCGTCTGCGGGATGAGATCGCCACCGCTCAATCCAGCTGGTGGAAGTTTTTCTCATCAAATGATAATTATGACCCGGGTCGTCTGGAGTATGACCGAGAGCAGCTCCGTAAATTTTATACGGACCGCGGTTTTGCCGATTTTAGGGTAACGTCTGCCGTTGCAGAGCTGACGCCGGACCAGGAAGATTTCTACATTACATTCACCCTTGATGAAGGCGAAGAGTACCGTTGGGGCGACATCGATGTGAAGACGGAACTGGATGAACTGGACTCCGAGTTTCTCAAACGGATTGTTCGTATAAAAAGCGACAATATTTACAAGGCAAGTGATGTCGAAACCGCTATTGAAGGTCTGACATTCGCCGCCGGTACGGCCGGATATGCTTTTGTGGATATTCAGCCTGAAATTAAACGAAACCGCGATACCAAAACCGTCGATCTTGTATTTAATCTGGTCGAAGGGCCAAGAGTCTACATTGAGCGTATCGACATCGTCGGCAATACAACCACTTTGGATTATGTCATTCGCCGCGAAATGGAATTGGCTGAAGGTGATGCTTTTAACCGAATTCTTCTCGACCGTTCTAAGAATAAGATACGTTCACTACGCTTTTTTGAAGAGGTTGAAATTGAAGAAACACAAGGCAGTGCCCCTGATCGCGCTGTCGTCAAAGTAAACGTCAAAGAACAGCCGACCGGCGAGTTATCATTCAGTGCGGGTTTCTCCTCTGCTGATGCTTTCCTGGTTGATTTATCGATCACGCAACGTAACCTCCGCGGCCGCGGGCAGTTAATGCGGTTTGTGGTCCGAACCAGTGCCAATAGAAGAGAAATAGATCTTCGCTTCACAGAGCCGCGTTTCTTAGGCCGAAATTTGGCGGCGGGCGTTGAATTGTTTGATGTAACCATCGACTTTTTATCAGAAGCGGGATTCAGACAAAGTCGCCGCGGCGGCCAATTGTCTTTAGCTTTCCCGATCACGGAAAATACAAGCATGTTGACGCGCTATTCTTTGCGTCAGGAAAGTGTCGACGTTCCGGCATCTTCGTGTTTGCCTGATCCGAATCGGCCGATTTCCAGCTCATTATGTGACCCGACAACTAACAGACCTTATGATGATCGTCTGTCCTCAACTGTTGGCTATTCGTTCGGATGGGACCGTCGTAACGACCCTATATCACCGACCAGGGGTTTTGATTTGCGTCTGTCACAAGATTTGGCCGGTGTCGGCGGCGACGTTCAATATTTGAGATCTGATTTGTCAGGCAATTGGTACCGCGGGCTGACGAAAGGCGTCATCGCCAGTGTAAAGGCTAAAGGCGGATATATTACCGGTTGGGGCGGCGAGCCCGTACAAATTAACGATCGTTTCTTCAAAGGGAATTTTGATTTCCGCGGTTATGATAATGCCGGCATCGGCCCGCGCTTAATGCTTCGTGGAGCCAATGGCGGAACGACAAGATTACAGGCTCTTGGCGGGAACGCTTATGGCCTGGCTGCAGGTGAGGTGAGTTTTCCGCTTGGCATTGACAGTCTTTTGGGTAGCTTATGGGCAGAAGCAGGCGGCGTTGGGCTGCTTGACGAGGAATTTAAGGTTATTCAAGGAGGAACGATTTCGGACGGAGTATCGCCCGGTTTCTTTATTGAAGATGAATTATCCATCCGCGCTATGGCAGGCGCCAGTATTTTCTGGGAATCGCCATTCGGACCTATTCGCTTCGACTTCTCTCAACCGCTTAAGAAATATCCTTATGATGAACGTAAATCATTCCAATTTACAACAAGAACAAGGTTCTAAAAAAATGACTTTCACAACTAAGTTTTATCGCGGCTTTATAGCGATTGCGGCAGCTGCGTTGGTTAGCGTTTCCGCTTTCGCGCAAAGTACTATTTTGATTGTTGATCAAGCGAAAATTCTTCGGGAATCCGAAGTCGGAAAACATATTCAGCGCCAAGTCGATTCTATCGGAAACACGATGAAAAACGAACTTCAGTCAGCGGCGTCGCCGTTGAAGTCTGAGGGCGCAACGTTGGAAGCGGAAATCAAAGCACTCGGCGCCAGCCCTGATATGTCCTCGCGTCCTGATCTTCAAAGCCGTTTTTCCAGTTTTGTGCAGAAGTCTCAGAAACAACAAGTGGAAGCGCGCTATAAGCAACAGGAATTGGTGATGACCGAAGCCAAAGCTTATCAGAAAGTCAATGAGAAGCTGGAAGGTATTCTCAAGACAATCGTTGCGGAGCGCAACGCAGACGTCGTTATTGATCGATCCGCTGTTATATACGGAAAACCGGCTGACGTAACGGATGTCGTTATGAGCCGCCTCAACAGCCAAATGCGGACCGTTCCGGTTACGCGCGAGCGTATCCCACGGAAACAATAATTCAGTTTCAATTTAGGCTCGGCCTTCGTAAAAGACGCTATGTCAGATAGCCGATTTTATGAATTAACCGGGCCTTTTTCTTTGGGCGAATTACTGGCAGACCTCGATGTTGGTCTGCCTTTAACCGA
>CALJNJ010000287.1 GCA_937981945.1 uncultured Caulobacterales bacterium
AGGTTCCGCCGGGTCGGCAGGTTTTGGTTTTGGCAGATTAAACTCAGGCAATTTGAATTTGGGCAAAGAGAAGCCGGCGGAAACACTCGGCTTAGCCGGTTTAGCTGCAACCGGCTGAAACGCCGTCTTGATCATTTCAACGCGGCGGTCATCCCATTTCGCCATACTGCCCTGTAATTTGTTCCAATGCTCCGTTTCGACCAGCTTTTCTGCCAGACGGGTAAAGCTTTGGCCTTTGGATACGGTGATATATCCCCGCAAAGCATCGCTGCCGTCGCTCTCCATGATCGCGGCGACGCCGCCGGTCGGTGCAGATCGGACGGAATAAAGGTGATGCTGAACCGGACCCAGACTCGCTGTTTTGATAATCTTAGGCTCGCTCAAACGCCCGGTGACCGCAGCCGTTAAGCGGCGCGGCGCGCCGGCGTCAGTCTTCGGGCCGATAAATAATACATTATTGTCCGTGCTTGAAAATTGGCTCATGGGCACGAAATCAGCGTCAATCCAGCCGGTGCCGGTTGATTTTGCCAGACGTGCCAAGACCCGCAAACCGGCGGCGCGGTCCGCATTCCCGTAAGTCCCCATAACGACAGTCGTGCCGTCACCGGCATTTTCCGAAAACGGATAGCCTTCGGCGGCCAATCGGGTCAGATCGCCTTTAAATCCGGTCTCGGCAGACTTCACTGTCACCGCAGATCTGACTTCCATATTAAAGACAGGTCTGAAGTCAGACAGGCAGTGTTGCTCCGGATCCGCCGGCGTCAGGTCCGGGCGAATGGATAATTTATTGTCAGTGCCCACCAAAAGACCGCGCGGAATATCAAAATCAGCCACGTTCTTTTTGTGCTTCAGATCAATGGTCCCGAGATCGGTCCCGTTGAGCATGACATTTACAATCGAATCCTTGGCGACATTATCGCCCCGGTTGAAATAGAATTTCGCATTGCCGGAAGCTGCCAGCGGATTATCCACATCAAAGCGGACGGATTGCGCGCCATTGCCCCAGCCGCGATTAAAGCGAAGCGTTCCCAGGTCGGAAACGGATCTGGAGCCCTCCACAGGCTTGTTGAGCGCGGAAAAGGACATTTGCCAGGCCAGTTCACCGCCGCTGGCCACAGAGCGCCGTGAGGGCGGTAATTCAGATTTGGCGAAGGCTTTGACCACGTCCAAAACATCGGCTTCCGTATCGCCGGTTAAAACCAAGCGTAACGGCGAGTTTCGGGTAATGCCCAAGCCTTTGCCTTTTGTCTTGGCCAAAGCCGTGCCGCGAATGACGCTGCTCAGCTGTGCCCGCGTTCCCGCAAAAATTTCCATGTCGCCGGTGCCTGCGTTCAGCGAATAGCGCGGCAGGTCTTCCAGATTCAGCGCAATGCCCTGGGCGGCCAAGGCTTCCAGCTTATATTTTTGTTCGCCTTTGGCGATAATGGACACGGTTTTCGGCGCCGTCAGCGGAGAGCCGAGAATCTCTTTTGCGTCCTGAAAGCTATAGGGCTGTGACGGCGAGGTCGCCTTGACGACAATCAGGCTGTCTTTCAGATCAATTGTCCACGCCCCGTCACCCGGGCCGATACAGCCATCAGTTTTGGCGTAGCTGATACGGATCATATTGCGATGAGGGCGGACTTTGGAGCGGTCCAGATTAATCCGCGCTTCAAAACTATTGCCCTGTGGGTACACCGGCACCGGTTTGGCGCCGTTAAACTGTACGTAAATTGGTGCGCGCCGATCCGGGCGGCCTTCGGCCTGCACATTTAAAAACAGCTCGACCTGATCCACCCAATCATTAGTGGGGATGGCGAACAGCAAATCAAACTCAGGATTGCGCCAATCCAAGCGCGGCGTTTCCATGGCGGTGAGGCCGCTGAGATCGGATTTATAGATTTCAGATTTTCGCGGGCTTGCATTGGCAGGGAATGCGACCAATATTGACCAAGCCAGAACGGCAAAAAACACCGCCGCCACGCTTCGTTTTCGAAGCAAAGCATTAACCATGTTTCGCTTATTTTGGGACAGAGAGGTGTGAATTACGCTTAACATGCGATTAAGAAAGCAAGTTAAGTGCCGGTTAATATCAGGGCGTGCGGGATTCATCCCACAGGCGCAAAAAAGGAGATCAGCTCGCGTGTTCAGTGCATTAAAGACGTCATTTTGGGCTCCGGCCCTGATCAGACGCGCTGAAAACGGCGGGGCGTTCGCATCCGTCAGCCACAGAGGCGATCCGGACGCCGGCGCTTGCCTGGTAAAAGTGCGAACTTTGGATCAAATGGCTGTGCTGTACCGCTCCATGCGGGACATGTCAGGGGAACGCATTTGGCACCCGAAAGGCCCGCTGGATGAAGACCAAATCGATCAAACCATCCGCAAAGCTTTAGTGTCCGATCCTGATCTCTGGGTGATTGAAATCGACGACAAACAAGGCCGTCACTTCCTGACCGAAAAAGTCGAGGGTTAGGCCGGTAGTTTGAATTTAGGGCGATTTTCCCATATAATGGCCATGATGGGAGCACTACCAAAGATCAAACGCTTGGCAATTATGCCCTTTTTTGGGGCTTACAG
>CALJNJ010000288.1 GCA_937981945.1 uncultured Caulobacterales bacterium
CGCCGGATCAAATGTCATTTGTATTTTGCCTTTCAGCGCGTAAAAACGATGATCTAATCGGTAGCCGGTATTGTCTTCATATCCATCAATGGCGCGGTCAATATACAGAAGAGCATCATCAAATAAGCGGCGCTCATAGGCGTCTCTGGCGATGGCGAATTGCTCATAGGCCCAGACCTGCGAAGGATTGGCGGTCAGCTCTATCAATTCATCCAGCTGATCGCTGAGCCCGTCGATTTTATAGGCTGTACTGTGATGCCGCCAATCAACCACACTAAATTCGCCGGTAAAGGCTGTTTCCAAATGCTCAAGGGAGATCGTTATTTTTCGGGTGCTTACGTCGTATTGGCTATACCAGTCTTCCGGGAGGCGTTCCGCCGCTTTTTCGGGCAAATCAATATCCAGCCCCAAACGCAAACGGTCGAGATCGTTGAGATAATCTCTGAAATTTTCGAATCCGTGTCCCGGATAAATATCACGCATTTTTTGTTCCCCCGGCACGTCTTTAGGCAAATTGACCTGAAATTTGCAAAATGTAAACGCTATCAGGGCAGGAAACAGGCTCGGGACTTGTGTTTTTCAGAGAAACACCCCAAATATAGAGCAACATTAACACGGGGGTCCGTATGAACTTTTTATTGGTTATCTTAGGTTTGGTCGTCTTATTGATCATGGTGATCATCGGTATTTACAACCGATTAGTCGGCCTGCGCCAAACTTGTAATCAAGCCTGGTCTGATATTGAAGTCCAGCTCAAACAAAGGCAGGACCTGGTCCCGCAATTGGTCAATACGGTCAAAGGCTATGCAGCCCACGAAAAAGAAACTCTCAATGAAGTCATCCAGGCCCGTCAATCGGCGGTCGCAGCAGGTTCGCCCAATACACAAGCTGTCGCCGAAGGCATGCTCTCGCAAGCTCTGGGCAAATTGTTTGCTTTGGCCGAAGCCTATCCTGACTTGAAAGCTAATGAAAACTTTCTGCAGCTTCAGGACCAATTGGCCGATGTTGAAAACAAAATCGCGGCAGCGCGCCGTTTCTACAATAATGCCACGCAGGAATATAATACCGGCCGTGAGCAATTCCCGGCCAATATGATTGCAGGTCCGTTCAATTTCGAACCTCGTGAGTTCTTCGAAGCCCTTGAAGGCCGCGAAGCTCTTGAATCACCGGTCGAAGTGGATTTTAGCTAAGCCAATCAAGGTTAGGAGCGTCCTGCCATGATGCAGGCCTATGGCTTAAAGTCTCATATTTGGAACAATAATCTGCGGAGTATATTTCTGCTGATTATGTTCCCCGTATTATTGCTCGGCCTGGCGTTTGCTTTTACTTTATTGTGGACCGGCTTCACGGCGGATATGACGCCGGACGAGGGGCTGAGTTACGCTTTAAGTGTCATGCCGAGAGCCGCGCCCATGACTTTGGGGGTGTCAGGCGCTTGGTTTGCCATTGCCTTTTTCGGACACCAAAGCATGATCGATATGGCGACCAAAGCCAAATCCGTCACGAAATCACAGGAACCGCGAGCCTATAAAATGCTCGAAAATCTGTGTATTTCTCGCGGGATCACCGTACCGAAACTTAAAATCATCAACACGCCCGTCATGAATGCCTATGCCAGCGGCGTCCGGGATGAGAATTACACCGTGACGCTGACGCGCGGTCTGATGGAAAATCTGGACGACGAAGAGCTTGAGGCGGTCATTGCCCATGAGCTGTCTCATATCAAAAACCGTGATGTCCGCCTGCTCATAATCGCCATTATTTTTGTGGGGATTTTCTCCTTTGTCGGCGAAGGGGTTTTCAGAGGGCTGATGAGAACCAATTTACCCCGTAATGATCATCATCGCCGTAGCGGCGGCTCACAAGCCGGGGCGCTTGTGTTCTTCGGATTGGCGATTATTGCGTTGTCTTATTTACTGGCCTCTCTGACCCGGTTTGCTTTGTCCAGGAAGCGGGAGTTTATGGCCGACGCCGGCGCCGTCGAACTGACGAAAAATCCCGATGCTATGATTAGGGCGCTCAAGAAGATTTCGGGGCGGGCAGAGCTTAAAAACGTTCCGGCCGAAGTTCGCGAAATGGCTTTTGAAAACCCACGTACGGGTATTACCGGCATATTTGCGACCCATCCTCCAATTGAAAAACGGATCGAGGCGCTGGTGAAATTTGCCGGCGGCCGGGCCGATAGTGAAAGCAAGCCGCAACGTATCCGGCAGCGGGAAGAACCGCAAACGCCGGCGCAAAAAGCAAGAGCGAAGCGAAATCCTTGGTGGCCTAAACGATAGGTCGATTTTGTTGGACAGTGTCTGTTTTTGGCGGTAAAGCCCTTATTGATAAACAATAAGGGAGTGACGCATGTCCAAAAAGTTTTTGCTGTCCGCCGCCATGGCAGCTATTTTGACCGCCTGTTCCGGAGGAACGGATACGGCAGAGAAAGTAAAGTCCGAAGTTGCCAAGATTGTCTTGCCGGACGGGATTTCTAAAGTTGATGCCGTATCAAAAAAGGGCGACGAGATCGTTATCCCTTACAAGAAATTCAAAATGGACAACGGCCTGACCGTCGTTTTGCACCAAGATAAATCTGACCCGCTCGTCCATGTTGACGTGACCTATCACGTCGGTTCAGGCCGTGAGGATGTGGGCAAATCAGGCTTTGCGCACTTCTTTGAGCATATGATGTTTCAAGGCTCGGAAAATGTTGCCGATGAAGAACATTTCAAAATCATCACTGAGGCCGGCGGTACGCTGAACGGGACAACCAATTCAGACAGAACCAATTATTTTGAAACCGTTCCGTCAAACCAGCTTGAGAAAATGCTGTGGCTGGAAGCGGATCGTATGGGCTATTTCCTAAACGCCGTGACTCAAGAGAAATTTGAAGTCCAAAGAGAGACCGTTAAAAACGAGCGCGGAGAGCGCGTTGATAATCGGCCTTACGGTTTATTGTGGGAAAGAGTTGGCGAAGCCATGTTCCCTGAAGGGCATCCGTATTCCTGGTCAACCATTGGCTATTTGGAAGATTTGGATCGTGCGTCTTTGGATGACTTAAAGTCATTCTTCCTGCGTTGGTATGGCCCAAACAATGCGGTTCTGACCATTGGCGGTGATTTCGACGAGTCTGAAACCCTCGCTATGGTGAAAAAATATTTCGGATCAATTCCGGCCGGCCCTGAAGTGGCGGATCCTGTCTATAACCCTGTCACTTTGGATGCGGACAGATATATTTCACTCGAAGATAATGTTGCTATCCCATTGATTTATATGGCTTGGCCAACGGTTAAAGCCAATCATCCCGACGAAGCCCCACTTGATGTCTTGATGAATATTCTGGGGTCAGGAAAAACATCTCTTTTATACAAAAACTTGGATAAAGAAGGCTTGGCCG
>CALJNJ010000289.1 GCA_937981945.1 uncultured Caulobacterales bacterium
GCGCCCGGCGGGTTCAAATAATTGGGAACATCCAAATATCGGCAATAGGCCAAAGCATGATCACCGGCCGCCCCCGTCACGGGGACATCCAGTTTTGACGCGGCCTTAAAGTCACAAGTGAGCTCCGAATAATCGCTCAGCGCTATGACCGTACGAATATTGTAGTCCGACAAATGCGGCGTTCGATCGTCGAGAAGTTTTTCAATGAAAACCCGCGTCTCGTCATAAAAAGGCGCAAAGGTTTTATAATAGGTTAGGCGGTTCAGTATTTTTTCCTGCCAATTTCCCTCGGATATTTTGATGTCCTTTATCAGCGTGTCATGGGCGAAAGCACGCACGGGCGCATTGATATAAGACTGTCCGGCAGATGACTGGCAGGCGATTTTATTACGATTGATCCAGCCTTTTTTGATATATTGCACATTGTCGAAAAACACAAAGATATCGGCCTTCGCGATCAGGCTGAAATAGCCGATATACGGGAAGAAATATGGCTGCATCAAAGCCAAATATTGAGTGTCGTTTGTTGCCCCCATGGCCTCAGAGTAAACCATATTTCTGCCGGCCCCTCCAGTGTTTTCCGAACGATTCTACGTAAACCTTGATGTTGTTTTATAGCGCTGCTTGACATTCTACATTTTTGTAGTATTGATCATTCTACAAATTTGGAGAACCACTATGATACCCCGTCTGTTACCGGTCGCACTCTTGGTCGGCCTTACTGCCTGTCAGGCAGAACCTGTGAAAGTTTTGGCAGAAGATGAAATTAAGACCATCAGCGTCACCGGCGTTGGCGAGATTGAAGTCATGCCGGACAGATTTGTCATTTCGGGCGCCGTTATTAAACAAAGCGAAAATCTGACCGATGCCATGAACGAATTGGCTGATGTGGTCAATAACGCCCATCAAAACCTGGCTGATATCGGCCTGTCGGATTCCGGGTTCAACTTTGCCTCCGTACAAACCACAGGCGTTCAGGACCCGGAATGTTTGCTGTTCAACGCCGAAGCACGCCGCATTAACGTCACAAAAAATGAAGACGACAAAGGGATCAAAGAAAAAATCTGCGAAGACGTCAAAAAGCAAGCGGGTCTGTCGTTCACCTATACCGGTAGCCCTGTCGATAGAGCCGGTCACGCTATTTCGGCACTCACTGAAGCCGGCGCTGTCCGCGTATCGCTCAATGGATTTAAAGTCTCAAATATCGAAACGCTTGAGCTTGAAGCCGCCGACAAAGCTCTGGAAAACGCTCGCAACAAAGCGGCGCGTCTGGCTGAGACCGGCGGAGCCAAGATTAAAGGCGTCAAAAACTTATCGGCCTATCAACCGACTTATAATTACGGCGGCGCACAGGCGCCTAATCTGGCGACCTACGGCGCGGGCGAAACGACACGTCTTTTGCAGGATAACGCAGCAGGGCAAACCGTTGCAGCTATGAACCTTAAGCCCGGACCTCAAGTGATTTCGGCCAGTATCGCTTTGGAGTTTATCTATGAATAACTTCATCAAAGTCTCAGCCTGCGCCGGTCTGATTTTGACCGCCGCCTGCGCGCCGGCGGAAACATCCGAAACCGAAATTCATGAAGATGCATCCTTGCGATCTTTTACCCCTGTACCGCTCAGCATCTCGGGCATTGGTCATGTAGAGGCCGCACCCGATATCGCAATCATCACCGGGCTTATTGAAATTGACGGCAAATCTCATGCGGCCGTTATGGACGATATCGCGTCGGTTATGAATGAGGTGCAAGCCACGGCAGACACGGCGGATACGGAAATGAGCTATACAGAAATCGACACGCGCGATCAGTATGACGAAGACTGTTTGGAACATAACAGAGATGCCACGCTCAGATATTCCGAAATTGCCCGCGACCAACAGCACAATAAAAATACGCGCGCGCAAATAAAAGCTCAAAGCGAGCAAATGGAAGCTCAAGAAAAAAACTACAAGGACGATTGGAGCAAAAAACGCAGCAAAATTCGTAAGCTCAATGTCAATCGCGACTTACCTGAGATACGGCGCCAAATCATCAGTTTGGACGAGCAGCTCGAAACATCCATTGAAAACGCGGACCGCGATATTGAAAACCGTAAGACTCGTATTGCAAATCTCAAAGACGGAATAAAAGACATCAAACCCTATATGAAGCAAAAGGTTTGCAAGGTGACCCATATCAGCGGCAAGTTAAGTTTCACAGCCAGAATAAATCCGGCCGGTCGGGCACCTGATTTCATGAAACAGTTTACGGCCTCAGGCGTAACGACCATAAATCTTTTCGGTTATGACTTTTCCGATTATGACGCGATCTATCAAAAAGCGGCGGAGCGCGCTGTTGAACACGCCAAAGCTAAAGCTGAGCTGATCGCGCGCGGCGCGGGCACTGATCTGCTGAAAGTCAAAAGTTTTTACGTTTCGCCAACGACACGGTTCGGGCGCTATGGCCCGCAAAGCAAAGTCATCACGGCCCGGCCGCCTAATTATATTACCATTCCGGCCGTTTACGAAACCGTGCAGGAAGCTGTCGTCGTGCAAGAAGCTTCAACCGAACTCATTACGGTTCCGGCAGTGTTTGAAACGGTCACTGAAACGATTGTTATTCAGCCGCAATCCGTCGAATATGTTACAGTCCCACCCGAATATGAAACCGTAACAGAGACAGTGGTTATTCAACCCCAATCGGTCACGTATTCCGGGGGCCGGGAACATGTGATACCGGCCGTCACAAAAGAGGTGAATCGGCGGGTCATTAAGACACCGGCCAGTACTGTTGAGAAAGTCATCCCTGCGGTTACGCAGGAAATTCAAAGACG
>CALJNJ010000290.1 GCA_937981945.1 uncultured Caulobacterales bacterium
TCGTCGGAACATTGAACAAGGAGTGAGCGACTTGACAGGCCATCATATTCACCTCGTCGGAATAGGTGACGGCAATCAACATATCAGCCGATTCAATGCCGGCTTGTTTTAAAACGTCAGGATAAGCCCCGTGCCCGACAATGCCGCGCACATCGAGTTCAGTGGTGACCTGGCGAATGAGGTCAGCCGACAAATCGACAACTGTAACTGTGTTTTGCTCGCGAGAAAGCCGCGAAGCAATGCCGTAACCGACACGGCCGCCCCCGCAGATAATGACCTTCATGACGTCAGTTCATCCCCTTTTTTCGTGCCGTTCACGCCCAGGGATTTCAGCTTCCTGTGCAGAGCGGAACGTTCCATCCCTACAAAAGCTGCAGTTTTGGAAATATTTCCTCCGAACCGTTCGATTTGCGCCTGAAGATAATCTCTTTCGAATCTCTCTCTTGCATCGCGAAGCGGCATGGCAATCATACGGTCATTTCCGGCCGTGTCACCGGAAGATTTAACCACTGAGACCTCGGCGGGGAGCGTGTCTAAGGTTATAGGCTTGGCCGGATCTCCTGTCGCCAAGATCAAAAGCCGCTCAACATTATTCCGAAGCTGCCTTACATTACCGGGCCAGTCATGGGCCTGCAGCGCCGCCATAGCGTCTTCCCCTATTTTGCGGGACGGCAGGCCAGTGGACGCCGAAAGCCGCGAAATGAAATATCCCACCAGTTCGGGAATGTCTTCCCGGCGGTTTGAGAGCGCCGGCGTTTCCAGCGGCATAACATTCAGACGGTGGTACAGATCCTCACGAAATTTGCCCATTTGAGCCTCTTTCTCCAAATCCCGCGAGGTAGAGGTTATCAATCGGACATCGACTTGAACGCTGTCGACTCCGCCAATGCGCTGAAACTTTTGTTCCACCAAAAGACGCAATAATTTTCCCTGAGTTTCCATGGGCATATCTGCCACTTCGTCGATGTAAAGCGTACCGTTATGGGCTTTTTCCAAAAGACCGGTTTTAACGGAGCCGTCCGGGGTCACCGTCCCGAATAATTCTTCCTCAACACGCTGGGGCACCATGGATGCCGCGTTGACGGCAATAAACGGCGCGGCGGCCCTGTCCGATAACATATGGAGTTGCCGCGCGATCAGTTCTTTCCCTGTCCCTGAAGGCCCGGAAATCAAAACACGACTATTGGTCGGCGCTATACGGGCGATTTTAGTTCGGATCTGTGTTATCAAAGGCGACGACCCGATCAGTTCTAAATCTGCTGTTGTCTTACCCTTTAATTCTTCGTTTTCGCGGCGAAGACGGGCATTTTCCAAAGCCCTCGTAACCGTAACCAATAATTTTTCAGCTTTGAATGGTTTGACGATGTAATCGAAGGCCCCTTTGCGAATGGCCGATACGGCGGTTTCGACAGTACCGTGGCCGGAAATAACAATGACCGGCAGTAATTGATGATCCTCTTTGACGTGGTCCAGTAATTCTATTCCGTCCATTGAACTGCCTTCCAACCAGACGTCCAAGATCAAAAGTCCGGGGACACGCTTGCGAATAATCTCCAGCGCCTGATCTGAGGTTTCTGCCTGATGAACCGTATAACCTTCATCTTCGAGTATGCCGGCCAGCATCGCCCGAATATCGGCTTCGTCTTCAACGATTAATACGTCTTGCTTCATTTCACAGTCCCTTTTTCGGGTAGTTTTTCATTTGAAAGCGATGCGCCTTCGCTCAAAGGTAAGATCAGCTCCACATGGGCCCCCGGCCGGCCGTCGGGCCGTTCTGAGAGAAATAATGTTCCGTTGTGATCTTCTACTGTCCGGCGCACGATCGCCAAGCCCAGCCCGGTTCCCGTTTCGCGGGTCGTCACATAGGGCTCCAGCAAACGGTGCCTGTCCGGCATAGGCCAACCTTTTCCGTTATCGGAAATACCCAGGACCACAACGCCGTCGCCAATTTTCAGCGAGGCCAATATTTCACCGTCAGGTTTGTCGATGCCTGAATTATCGACCCGTTCGGAAATGGACTCCGAAGCGTTTTTAAAGATGTTGGTCAGAGCCTGAGAAATGAGACGTTCATCGCAAGACACCGGAATATCAGCCGGCAGGTTTTGACGGTTATAGTTGAATTCAATTTCCGGGAACGCGACTCCCTGGGCAAAAATAACGCGGTCCAACAAATCTCTGAAATTTGTCAGCTGAAACTCAGGTTCAGGCATTCTGGCAAAGGTAGAGAACTCATTGACCATTTGCTCCAAACTGCCGACTTGGCGAATAATCGTGTCCGTACAATTGTCAAAAATATCCGGGTCCGTTTTTATTTTTCCGGAATATTTTCTTTGCAGACGCTCGGCCGACAGCAAAATAGGCGTGAGCGGATTTTTAATCTCATGGGCGATGCGCCGCGCCACTTCGCGCCAAGCAGAGAAACGCTGCGCGGCAACAAGTCGGGTCATGTCATCAAATGTCAAAACCCAGCCCGTGTCATCTTGGTCGGCTTCATAACCTGACACCCGCAAATCAAAATTTCGGGTCCCGCTTTCGGTTTCGTAATTGACCTGATCTTCGGCCGATCCCGCGACGCTCTCCCGCGCGGCTGCAAATGCCGGCGCAAAATCCGGCAGAACATTGCCGATTGGCCGTCCGAACAATTCTTCCGCCGGGCGGCCGATCAAGCTTTCCGCCGACGCATTCATCAATGTAATCTTTCCGTCTTCCGAAAGACCGATCACACCGGCGCGAACCCCGGACAGGACGGCTTCGGAGAAAAGTCGACGTCTTTCCGATAAACTATGCTCGCGGACCAAGTCCTGCCGCTGGCTCCCCAATTGCCGGGTCATACGGTTCATGGCACTGCCCAGATCGGACATCTCTCCCCAATCACCTTTCACGTTGACCCTTGCGTTAAGATCACCTGAGCGAATTTTTTCGGCCGCTTCCACCATATGTCCGAGCGGCTCAATAATCCGGTTCGCCAATAAGACCCCCAAAGAAACCGCCGCATATAAAATCAGCAAGGCTGACTCGATAAATGTCAGCAAAAATGTTTTTCGAAATCGATCTTGATCGCGATTATATTTCGCCAAAGTCAATTCAGCTTCTTCAATGCCGGAAATACTGGACAGAACCCCCACATTAGGCTTTAGAAAACGTCCCCCCAAAAGGTACATATTATCGTAACCTTCCAGCCGGTTAACCGCCGTCAAATAGTCAATGTCATTGCGTTTGAGAAAAGCATAATTGCCCTTATCTTCAACTACATCCAATGTGCGTTGATCAGGGATTTCGGCTTCAGGCGCGGCACCTCTGTAAACTCTGGCATGGATCCGGCCTTCCCGATCCACAACAAAGAGAGCGTCCACATCCAGACCGGTTGCAAAGCGCTGGAAATAGGCACCGAAAGATATCCGATCGTCAAATCTGGAACGATAAGACTCCAGAAAGTTTTTGGCTTTGGACATTTCAATGCCCAGTTCTCGATATTCTTCCTGAAGGTATTCGTTTAAAAAACTATCCGCTCGGTCCAAAGTATCGCGGACATTTTCACCAAACAAATCATTGAAATTTTTCGAAATCAGGGACGTGGAAAATCCGCCAACCAAAATAGCAGGCGTCAAAGCGGCAAGGCTGAAGATCAGAACAAACCGTCTGTGAAGCAATGGCGCGGCTCGCCTGAATTTCTTGGCAAAAAGGAGCTTCCAGATACGATACCCCAGATAAACACCGAGCAAAATCACAATGGCCAAATTGGACAGCAAAAGTGAATAAGCTTGCTCTGATCTCTCCGGATTAGCCGAAAGCGCGTAAAGCGTTCCGAGTACGGTCAGAAA
>CALJNJ010000291.1 GCA_937981945.1 uncultured Caulobacterales bacterium
ACCATATCTTATTGGCGACGGGCGACGGTGATTTTCGGTATCTTATCAAAGCGGTTCAGCGCAAAGGGGTTCGCGTGACGGTGATTTCAACCTCAAAAACCAAACCGCCTATGCTGTCAGACGAGTTGAAGCGCCAAGCCGATGATCTGATTGATTTGGTTGACCTTGAGCGCATTATCGGCCGGCCGTCGCAAGACTATGAGGAAGACGAATAATGTTTCAGGAACCTGATCGCGATTGTGACCTCTGCCCGCGTCTGCGGGGGTTTTTATTGGAACTTCGGGAAACTCTGCCTGATTATTTCAACGCGCCCGTGCCCAGTTTTGGAGACCCGGCGCCCGAACTTTTAATCGTGGGCCTTGCCCCCGGCATGCACGGGGCCAACCGGACCGGCCGGCCGTTCACAGGTGATTGGGCCGGTGATTTGCTCTATTCAGCTCTGGATAAATACGGGTTTTCCAAAGGCACTTACGCGGCATCACCGGATGACGGTCTTGAGCTGACAGGCGCCATGATCACCAATGCCGTTCGCTGCCTGCCGCCGCAAAACAAACCGGTCGGCGCCGAGGCTGCGGCCTGCCGCCCGTTTTTAACCGATCAAATTGCGTCTTTGAAATCCCTGAAAGCGATCATGACCCTGGGTAAAATCTCTCACGACAACACAATCAGATCGCTCGGGCTGAGATTAAAAGATTACCCCTTTGGGCATCATAAAATATATGAAATACAAGGCGATAGACGCATTTACTCAAGTTATCACTGCTCGAGATATAACACCAATACCAAGCGTTTAACGGAAAAAATGTTTTTCGACGTCTTCGCCGACATCCGAAATTATATTTCCGGCTAACCGCGCTCCCGCATTAATCGGGCTTTTTGCTTGTTCCAATCGCGTTTCTTCTCGGTTTCGCGCTTGTCGACATTCTTTTTACCGATCCCGACACCGATTAGTAATTTCACGAAGCCTTTATGGGTGAAATAGAGCTTTAGCGGCACGATGGTCCGGCCTTTTCGCTGTGTTTCGCCAATAAGACTGTTGATCTCCCGCCGTTTCAATAAAAGCTTTCGCGGCCTTCTGGGATCATGATTGAACTGACTGGCCGGCGCATAAATGGGGATATTGGCATTGATCAGAAAAACCTCATTGCCCTCAACGGCGGCGTAGCTTTCCGCAATATTTGCCCGCCCCTCGCGCAGCGCTTTGACCTCAGTTCCCACCAGCATAATGCCGACCTCGAATGTATCCTCGATTTGAAAATCATATCGGGCCCGGCGGTTTTCCGCGATGAGCTTGCTTTGAGAGCTTTCTGTTTTCTTTTTAGCCATGAACTACCAAGACAATCCCGCCCGCGACATGGCAGCCGCCACAGCCTGTTCTGTTTCAGGCCGGCAAGGCGTAATGGGCAGACGAACGTCGGTTGTCATTTTCCCCATGAGCGACAGACCGTGCTTGGTCGGCGCCGGGCTCGGATCCAAAAACAGATCCTTATGCAGACGGTCGAGTTTATCATGCAGGGCTTTCGCTGCGGCGTAATCCCCGGCCAAGCAGGCATTGTGAAACGCCGCATATTCAGCCGGCGCAATATTAGAGCCCACTGAAATGGCGCCGAGGCCGCCATGGACGGAATGGCCCAAAGCTGTGGGGTCATCACCTGAGAGCTGCACAAAATCATTACCACAGAGATCTTTGAGGGTCGTCACGCGGCTGATATCGCCGGTGGCGTCCTTGCACCCGATCACGGTCGGCAGCGCCGCCAACCGGGCCATGGTTTCATTTGTAATATCGATCACGGATCGGCCCGGAATATTATAAACGACAATCGGAATATCAACTTTGTCCGCGATGGCTTTAAAGTGCTGATAAATCCCCTCTTGGTTGGGCTTATTGTAATAGGGAGTCACCACTAAGGCCGCGTCAGCGCCTAACTCTTTGGCGTGCTTTGAATATTCAATGGCGACGCGGGTTTCATTTGATCCGGCGCCTGCGATGACCGGCACGCGGCCGGCAGCGGCCTCAACACAGAGCTCGATTACACGTTTATGCTCGCTATCGCTCAACGTCGCTGATTCGCCCGTCGTACCGCAGGGCACTAAACCGTGGGTTCCGGAGGCGATTTGCCATTCGATAAAGTCTTGAAATGCCTTGTCATCCACCTTTCCGTCACGAAAAGGTGTAACTAAGGCTGTAATTGACCCTTTAATCATAATGCTCTTTCGTATTTAAATGAACCGAACGCTTACGTCGGTACGATTTTGACGGCCTATTAACTGTCTTTGTTATACCCTTGCAAGCGAGTTTCATCATTTTGTGGGATCCGTTCGGACTTATGCCATTAAAACATTGTCTTTTATTCGTATTGATTACGACCTTTTTATGTCTGTTTCCGGCCGCTTCCATGGCCGAAGTCCCTACCCCTCGCATTAAACCTGCGCCGCCGAAACTATCGCAATATATCGGCTCTAAGGATGCCCGGTATTTTCAGCCGGCTCTGGTGGCCGCTGAACGCCGGCAATGGAGTTCTGTGGCGTCCTACCGAAACAAAATTTCCGATCAAACAGCCAAAGACACGCTGTTATGGATTCAAGCCATGCGCGACGCCAATGTCAGCACGCAGGACCTGACCTATGTGGTGCAAAATTTGTCAGACTGGCCGCGTATGACCGGTATTCAGGCCAAAGCTGAATACAGACTTTTCGACAAGCCCATGCGCGCTTCTGATACCATCGCTTGGTTTGCAGGCCGTGAGCCGGTTTCAGGCGAAGGCCGGGCGGCTCTTGCCGATGCGTATTATGCCACCGGCGACTCGGTTAATGGCGACAAATATCTCAAACTGGCTTGGCGCGAAGCCAAACTCACCCGGGATCGCCAAAAGCGTATCTTTTCAAAACACAAAAACCGTCTGACCCAGGATGATCACGCGGCCCGCGCGGAATAT
>CALJNJ010000292.1 GCA_937981945.1 uncultured Caulobacterales bacterium
AAGCAAATGAAATATGCCGACAGGCGCGGCGTGCATGTGGCTGTGATTATGGGCGAAGATGAAATGCAGCGCGGCAAGGTTACGGTAAAAGACCTGTTCTTAGGGGCTGAAATGGCCAAGGCCATTTCCTCTAATGAAGAATGGAAATCAAGCCGGCCGGCGCAGCAAACCGTTTCGCGAGATAATTTGATTGCAGCGATCAAAGATATTTTGTCGTAAAACGCCTGACTATATTTCTTCGTAAAATGATTGGCCCGTTTTTAAATTGCCGTTGAGCCACGCCCAATCCATCTTAATAGTTATTTGGCCGCTTTTTGTTTTGCTGAACTGGGCTTGTGCCTGCCCGGCTTCAAGAGACCCGTCCTCCGCCCGGCTGTGATATATCAAGTCAGCAATAGTTTCAGTTCTGAAGGTTCCGATTAAATGACCGTCGTAAAACCCGGATCCGCTATACTCTGCCGTAAAATTTTTGCCGGATTGTTGAAAAATGAACACGGCATCGCTTGAGACCCGCCCGCCCTCGGAGTTTTTACGGGGTGAAAATTGTTTGCCGTCCAGATTAATCATAAACAATTTATAGCCGCGCGTAGTGCAGATTCAACTATCTATGATTTGCGATTGTATTTTATGGGTTTTATAAAGAAAAAGACCCCGCCGCTTTTAAGGGCGACAGGGTCAGTAAGAGAGAGACAACTTATCAAATCGACAAGTTAGCTTGCATTTAGGTCAAAGTGTGTGAATGCTCCCTGAACATTAAGAGAGTCCCAATGAGTGAAAATTCATCTACCATTCAGTTAAAAATTATCCCTGTAACGCCGTTACAGCAAAATTGCTCATTATTGTGGGATACATCGACCATGGAAGGGGTTTTGATCGACCCCGGCGGAGAACCGGATCGTTTACTTAAAGAAGCTAAAGATCTGGGTGTAACGATCAAAGAGCTTTGGTTGACCCACGGGCATTTGGATCACGCCGGCGGCGCCCATGATTTGCGCGAAGCGACGGGCGCGCCGGTTATCGGCCCTCATGAAGATGATATTTTCTGGCTCGATATGATTGAAGCCAGCTGGGCTAAATACGGTATGGCGGGCATGGGTAAAGATGTCCGCGCAGACCGCTATCTGAAGGACGGGGATGTCTTAAAGCTTGGAAAAGTCGAATTTAAAATTGCCCATACGCCCGGACATACACCCGGCCATGTTGTGATTTACAATCAAGAGCTAAAAATCGCGTTTGTCGGAGATGTTCTGTTTCGCGGCAGTGTCGGGCGAACCGATTTCCCGAAAAGCAACCCGCAGCAGCTTATTCGCTCCATCAAAGAAAAATTATGGCCTTTGGGCAGCGATATGCGGTTTATTCCGGGCCATGGACCCGCCAGTACATTTGGGCAGGAGCGGGCGGATAATCCTTATGTCGGCGACAGAGTGACCGGTTTCGTCCCCGGTAATAGTGACGGCGTTATGTAATGCAAAAGTCCACCCTACATTTTGTTAATAACTGCCTGAAATTGCTACCGATCATCGGACCGGTTTATGAGTTTGGGGCGTTGCAGGTCCATGGTGATGGCCGAATAGAAGATCTGAGATATTTATTTAAACCCACAGGTCTGGACTATGTGGGCTGTGATATGCGCGCCGGGCCGGGTGTCGATCAGGTGCAAAATCTTCATAATTTAGATATTCCGGACAATTCCGTCGGCTGTATTGTCTGTATGGATACGCTCGAGCATGTGGAATATCCGCGAAAAGCTATGCTGGAGATCCACCGCGTCCTGAAACCAAACGGAATTGCTGTTATGAGCTCTGTTTTCGAGTTTCCCATACATGGCTACCCCAATGATTATTGGAGATTTACGCCCAATGGTTTCAGATCATTGTTTAAGCCGTTTAAATCCAGTTTGGTTTATGCCTATGGGCGAAACGAACTCAGCCCTCAAACCGTCGCGGGCGTGGGTTTCAAAGGCGATGCCCCTGATACGAAAGCGTTTCACAAAGCCTCGGAAGATTGGGAAAAATGGTTCAGCGCCATTGCGGCCGACCTTCATAAAGACCGTCCTGATTAACCGGCAGCTTTTTCCATGGCTTTGGCCAAGGCAACGTCTTTTTCCGTGACGCCGCCGGCATCATGTGTGGTGAGCGTGACATCAACCCGGTTATAGACGTTAAACCATTCCGGGTGGTGGTCGGCCTTGTCGGCGATAATGGCAATGCGAGTCATAAAGCCGAAAGCCTGCGCAAAATCCTCAAATTTGAAGACTTTGGTGATGAAATCATCGCCGCCGGTCCATCCGGGAAGGTCTTCTGCCACGTCTTTTGGATCTAAAATGGTCATCATATCGCCTTGGTTACTTCTTATTTATTCGTCAGTGCTATAGCTTCTATTCCAAATAATGAAAAGCACACTCAGGCGCATGTCACAATTTCTACGTCCTTATACTGATTTCCCCAGACCTGACCATTTTTGGCTGGTTTTTCTGGGGTGGTTTGTGTTCAGCAGCAGCTTTTTGCTGATTTCAGGAATTTCCATGGTACCGACGGGCGCACCGTCAAGCGCGCTGCATTTGGACAAGATATTGCATTTGGTCGCCTATGGCGTTCTCACTTCAGGCATGGTTTTCGCCTGGCCAAAGCGGGCCTTACCGCACATTTTCGCTGCCAGCTTCGGGCTTGGAGTGATTTTGGAGTTCATGCAGGGCGCATTCGCGATCGGCCGGACGGCATCAGTATTTGACGCCATGGCAAACGGGGCAGGCGCCTTGCTTATTATCGGGTTTTGGGTGTGGATCTGGCCAAAACTTGGCTTAAATCCCGCTAAACAAGAAACCTGATTCAGGCACTCCCCGAGGGCGATAAAATTACGGCGTCCGGCACATTTTTCGCATCACCAACTGTATGATTAATTTGGTGTGAGGCTTATTTTACGATAAGTTTCAGGTCCAAAAAATACAACTCCCGGGAAGGTGATGGGGTAAATTATGTTTACAATAGTCAAAAAAGCGGCCGTTTTGTCCGTTTCAACAATAGCTATGGTCCAAGGGTCCGCTTTGGCCGGCAATGGCCATGTGCCGGCGTTACCAAGCGCAATTCCGTCAAATCCCAATGCGGGGGAATGTTACGCCCGCGTTCAGGTGCCGGCGCAATATGAAACGCGCTCGCAGCAAGTCATGGTACATGACGGCTATACGGATTATCAGGTAGAGCAGCCGCACATTTCGACCAGAGCTCAGGAAGTATTGGTCAAAGAGCCGAGCGTTCAATACCGGGTTCGTCAGCCGCAATACACAACTGTTACCGAGCAAATGATGGTGCGGCCTGCTTATGAAAAACTGCAGGTCAGCCCGCCGCAATTCGATACGATTACCGAAACTATGCAGGTGACGGGTCCGAGACTCATCTGGAAAAAAGGTAATCCTGCAACCCTACGGTCCCAAGGATATGTGGTGCATTCCACAGCTGATGGCGGCCCCGGCGGTCAGGGATACAGCTCCACCATGCAATATGGCGCGGCGCAAACAAGTAATGCCATGCATTGCGGCGACACCTGCGAGATTTGGTGCCTGGTGGAAGAGCCCGGCCAGTCGGTCAGCTTTAATCGCCGCGTCCTGAAACAGCCGGCTATGGTCCATCGCGTCCCTGTTGCGGCTAAATATCAGTCCATTACCAAACAAGTTCTGGCAGATCCGGGCGGCGTCGAAGAAATTCCCGTTCCGGCCGAATACGCGACGGTCATGGTTGAAGATGTCATGCCGGCGCGCGCTTCAGGCGCCGTCAATGTGCCGCCGCAATATAGCGATGTTGCCGTTAACGTCCCCGTTCAGGATGAGCGCTGGGAATGGCGCCGTGTGGTCTGTGAGACAGGTACATATCTGGAACCGAATACATCGAGCCAAATGTACTCCGGTGGTTACAGCTCAGGTACTTACAGCTCGGGGTCAAGCCACAGTTCCGGCACAACGTACAGTTCAGGCGGTACTTATCATTCCGGGACTACTTACAGCTCCGGACCAAGCTACAGCACGGGAACTGCTACCCATAGCGGTGGTCATGCACCGTCCGGCTATTCAACATCCGGGACGACCACATATGGCGGTCACTCGGGCAATGTTTATTCTTACGAAGGCAGCCAACACAGCGGCCATTCTTCAGGTTATACAAGCGGTCAAACCGGCGGAAATTACAGCTATGATCAAAATAGCGGGACGTTTTATGACAAAGCCTCCGGCTATTATCATGACGGAAAAGCAGCCGTTGATGCCTATGAGGGTGTGAAGCGCGAGAAGAAGCGTTGGCGCCGCTAGGCTAAACGCCGAAAAGCTAAATATTAGCCGCCTTCAGGGCGGCTTATTTTTTTGCGCATGATCCATTCCTTGTCGAGCTGCTTGCCGACGGGAAATTCATACTCGCCGATTTTTTCAAACCCGTTTCGACGGTAAAATTTGTGCCCGCCAAAGTTCTCTGAGTAGACGCTGAGGACCATCGCGGAAAACCCCGAATTTCGGGCATAAATCATGGCTTGGTTCATGAGTTCTTGGCCCAGCCCTTGGTTTTGATACTCAGTGAGCGCGTAAATTTTGGATATCTCTACGGCATTATCAACAGACGGATCACAGGGCAGGCCATTGGGACACAGCTTTATGTAGGCGACCAAATTTCCTTGATCCTCGGCTACCCAAACAGGGGTCTCAGGATTGGCCAGCGCTGAGCCATAGGCAACTTCCGAATGGCTTTCATTTACGAAAAAAGCTAAGTCTTCAGCGCTGTATAAATGTCCGAATGTTTGCGTGAAAGTGGCGGCTCCGAGAGCCGCCAATGCAGATATGTCGCTGTTATCAGCGCGCCGAATAATCACTATTCGATGGAGTCGAAGTCCGGTTCTTCGCCGCGCTTCTTCGCTTCGAAATAATGCTTCGCCATTTTAAACACTAACGGCGATAGCAGGATCAATGCGATCAGGTTCGGCGCGGCCATGAGACCAGTCAGTGTATCGGCGACAAGCCAGAACAAATTCACGATGTTTGAAACACTGCCTTCTAGGGCCAGAGCAGCAGCGCCGAAGAAAACAACGACGATCCAGCTGATACGGTATGGCAATATGCTTTTCTCTCCGAACAGGAAAGCACAGCAACGTTCACCGTAATAAGACCAACCGAGAATGGTCGTGAAACCAAACACAACCAAGCCCAGCGTAACAATGTGTTTTCCGAGATTTGTCAAAGACGCGTCGAAGGCTGCAACGGTAAGCGGGGCCCCGGTATCGCAACCTGCGGGCTGGGTCCCAGACATCAATGTCGCGACGTTTTCAGGGCTTGGCACACAATGCGGTTCGATAACGCCGGACGTCAAAATGATCAGCGCCGTAATCGTGCAAACAATCAGAGTGTCGATAACGGTGCCAAGCATGGCGACCAGGCCTTGATTGACCGGGTCTTTGTTACGCGCCGCAGCGTGAGCAATCGGCGCTGAGCCTTGACCGGCTTCGTTAGAGAAGATGCCGCGGGCAATACCTTTTTGCATAGCCAGAACCATTAAGCCGATTGTTATACCGGTTGTCGCTTCGTGATAGCCAAAGGCACCGCGGAAAATTGAACCGAAAGCGGCCGGGACTTCGCTGATATTCATGAAGATCACCACCATTCCGGCGATAAAATATGCGCCGGCCATAAACGGAACGACTGCACTGGCGACAATCCCGATGCGTTCAATGCCGCCGATTATCACAGCGGCTGCGCCTGCCGCGAGGACAACGCCGGAGAATATGGGCGGGATGCCATATGTATTATTAAGAGCATCAGCAACTGAATTAGATTGAATGGACGCGCCCGTTCCCCAAGCTGCCAACATACCGAAGCCGGCAAAAGCGACAGCGAGCCAGCGCCATTTTGGCCCCAGACCGTTTTTAATGTAATACATGGGACCGCCTACACGGTTACCATTGGCGTCAATTTCTCGATATCGAACGGCTAAAACGCCCTCTGAGAATTTTGTGGCCGTGCCGACAATTGCCGTCATCCACATCCAAAAAATTGCGCCGGGGCCGCCAATGGCAATGGCAGCGGCTACGCCGGCAATATTACCGGTGCCGATGGTTGAGGACAGGGCGGTCATCAAGGCCGCGAAAGGCGAAACATCGCCTTCTTCCTCGTCTCCGGTCCGTTTTTTGAAAAGTTGGCTAAATCCGTAAGGAATGCGAATAATCGACATCAACCGCAAACCAAAAGTCAAATAGGCACCTGTAAGCAAAAGCAGGCCCATCATAGGCCAGCCCCAGACATACCCGTTAATGGTGTTGATCACATTTTCCATGCTAATCCCCTGTAATTTTTTGCCGACCATAATGTTCTGCGCGTTTTCTGCAAGAGCTGTGAAACTTTTATCTTTCCACAGTGAAAAGACTCCTATAGGGCAGACGCTCAAATTCTCAGGAGTGCCCTATGTTTGAGAGCCTTATTGCCCGCCCGACCGATGCCATCATGGCCCTAATGGCCATGGCGAATGCTGATACAAATCCCAACAAAATCGATTTGGGTGTGGGCGTTTATAAAACCGAAGACGGCGCCACACCGATTATGCGGGCTGTGAAACAGGCTTCAGGGCTCAATTTAACCGAGGAAATCACCAAATCTTACGTGTCGACCATCGGTAATGCTGATTTCAGAAAGCATATGGTTGAGCTTATTTTCGGCTCAGATTATCCGGCTTTAACAGACGGACGTATCGCAGCGGCGCAGGCGACGGGCGGCAGCGGAGCATTGCGTTTGGGCGCTGAATTGATTGCGTCTTCGGGCCTTGACCCGGTGGTTTGGGTGCCAACGCCCACATGGGCAAACCATACGCCGTTAATCGGTTCAGTGGGCATGACAATCAAGCAATATCCTTATTACAACAAAACGACGCTCGGCGTCGATTTTGACGATATGCTCACTTGTCTGGAGCAAGAGGCCAAGCCGGGCGACGTGATTGTTTTGCACGGCTGTTGTCACAATCCGTCGGGGGCTGATCTGTCAAAAGAAGAGTGGGATCGCTTGGCGCCGTTTATGCGCGACAATGAATTGGTTCCCTTTATTGATTTGGCATATTTCGGGCTCGGTAACGGAATTGAGGACGATACATACGGTCTTCGCCTGATGGGTCAAACCTGTCCTGAACTCATCATGGCGGCGTCATGTTCAAAGAACTTTGCCCTTTACAAAGAGCGGGTCGGGCTGGTGGCGGCGATCACCGGATCGGCTGACCAAGCGGCCTTGGTCCAAGGGCAGTTCGGCGCATTGCAAAGACGTCTGACATCCATGCCGCCGGATCACGGCGCGGCTCTGGTCGCGCGTATTTTAGGCGATGCACAATTGCGGTCAGTCTGGTCTGAAGAGCTGGATGAAATGAGAAACCGGATGAAGTCCCTTCGGGCCCAATTATCCGGCGCGCTGCGTGTGCAGGGCGCGGAAGCCATGGCGGATGCGATTACGGCGCAAAACGGTATGTTTTCAATGCTGCCCTTATCAATTGAGCAGATTGAAAAACTGCGGACCGATCACTCCGTTTATATTATGAATTCCGGACGGATGAATATTGCCGGTGCCAATAAGTCCAATATTCCGCTTTTGGCTGATGCTATTCTGAAAGTCTTATAGCAGCTTCGGGCCTTGCAGGCGGTTAGTGAAAATTCTATCTAAACCTTATGGAACTTCAAACTGCCCCTGCTGACAGTCCTGACCGCGCCAATAAAGGACAATCAGCCAAGATCATTTTTGCTATGTTCGGGCTGTTGGCCCTGACAGGTTTCGCTATTTGGGGCGTCTTTGGTATCTTTTTAGCGATTATCGTCTCTGTGTTTTTGGTATTTTCAGTCAGCAGGGCCTCTCCCAAACTGCTGTTGAAAATGTATAAGGCGCAGCTTCTGGGGCCGCGGGACTTGCCGGAATTGCAGAATTTATTTGATCAATTGGTTGAGCGCGCTGAGTTGGAGCACTCGCCGCAGCTATATTATGTCCCGTCAAAGATGATGAATGCATTTGCCACCGGGCGAGGGGAGCAATCGGTCGTCGCCGTAACCCACGGATTATTGCAGCATATGAACAACCGCGAAATCGCCGGTGTCTTGGCTCATGAACTTACACATATCAAAAACAAAGATGTGTGGACCATGGGACTGGCGGATGTGTTTTCCCGATTGACCAACTCCATGGGGCAAATCGGACAAATTATGCTGCTGCTGTCCTTAGGCGCTCTTTTGTTTGGAAAGGCAGTCCCTATACCGCTATTGTGTTTGGCGGTTTTATTATTGGCGCCGGCGGGCTCGACATTGCTTCAGCTGGCTTTATCCAGGACGCGGGAATATGCGGCCGATTACGGAGCTGCCCAAATAACGGGCGATCCGGCCGGTTTGGCGTCCGCGCTGACAAAAATTGAAAAGGCCAAGAAGGGCTGGATGCAGGCGATTATGCCGGGCCGGAAAGTTCCCGAGCCGGCCATGCTAAGAACCCACCCGCCGACGCAAGAGCGCATAGACCGATTAATGGAAATGGAAGGGCGCCACGACATGCCCGCGCCCGTCCGTGTTCCCGAGCCTATGGTCAACCCGCCTCGCGGCTATGTGGTAACGCGCCGTCCGCGCTGGCATATTCTGACAGGGCTTTGGTATTAGAAAAAAGTCCCGATGCGTCTGCAGAGACACCGGGACCGATTTTGGCACATTCAAGGGGGAGGAATGTGCCGTCAATGATTGTGTTTTGACAGCCCGGCGGTTCACTTACAATAAAACCCTATGAGAGGTTTTCGTGATGCTCAATGACAGGAATGTGAGCGGACGTGATGCATGTTTTTCCGGATCTTTGATATAAACGGCGAAGGATTCCGGCCCGTGGAACGGGATTGGAGGCATCCCTTTCAATACCGTCACCCCTGTTGCCCGGTGGCCGGGATCCGCTTTAAAAACTAAATATCAAAGTCGCTGAGCTTAAAGCCGGGGTCAGGATATTCCGGGGCCATATTTTGCAGGGTTTGGCGCACGATCGACGAAATAATAGCGCCGCGACGTGAGCGGGAATCGCTTGGGATAATGTGCCAAGGCGCCCATGGCGTTGACGTTCGTTTCACCATGGTTTCATAGGCGTCCATAAAATCGGGCCATAATTTGCGGTCGTCCAAATCGCCGGGGTTAAATTTCCAAAGTTTATGAGATTCGATCAGGCGCTCTTTAAGACGTTCACCTTGAACTTCGTGAGAAATATTCAGCATAAACTTAAGAATTGTCGTACCGTTTTCCGACAAATGTTTTTCAAAATTATTGATCTGTTCATAACGCTGCTCAACTTTATCAAGCGGCGCGAACTCCCGAACTTTGACGACCAAGACATCTTCGTAATGAGACCGGTTGAACACGGTAATTTCGCCTTTGCCCGGGCAGACATTATGAATCCGCCAAAGATAGTCGTGGGACAATTCTTTTTTACTGGGCGCTTTGAAAGCAGCGACTTTTACATTCAAAGGCGGCGTTCTGTGAAAAATAGCCGCCGTCGTTCCGTCTTTCCCCGACGTGTCCATGCCTTGGAGGACGATCAAAACGCTGCGCTTCGCCTCCCCGTAAAGTTTATGAGCCAGTTTGCCGATGACCGGTCCGTTGTCGTCGGTGACGGCGCGCGCTTCTTTTCCGCTGTCGTAATAGGGTGGCCGCGTCTCCATGTCCGCAAGTTTGAAATTGCCGGGATTGTCAACACGGTAAGCTTTAATGAATTCGTCAGCGGTCATTGGGCATCCTTTAGGGCTTCCAGCTCAAGCCACTCTGTTTCCAGTGCGTCGAGCTTTGTTTTAGCTTGTTCTAATTGGGCGGCAATTTTTGTAAAGGTATCAGGGTCGGAAGAAAACAGATTGGGGTCCGCCAATGTTATTTCCAAATCAGCAATATCGGTTTCGCAAGCTTGCATCTCGCCCGGCAATTTTTCGAGTCTGAACTTGTGCTTGTAAGAGAGTTTGCCGGCCGCGGCTTTTTGGGATGTCGCGGCTGCTGACGATTGTTCTTTTTTCTGCTTTTCAATCTTACGGGCTTTCACGCCTTCTCCGCGCTGCCGGGTCATGTCCGTATAACCGCCGGCGTAAATTTGCCATTCTCCGGGCGTTTCATAGGCAATAATTCGGGACACGGTGCGATCCAGAAAATCTCTGTCATGAGAGACTAAGAGCACGGTTCCTTCATAATCGGCGATCAGTTCCTGCAATAGATCAAGGGTCTCCAAATCCAGATCATTGGTCGGTTCATCCAGCACTAACAAATTGGACGGATAGCGCAGACCGCGGGCAAGTTGAAGCCGGCCACGTTCCCCGCCTGAAAGGGCGTGAATGGGCGTGCGGGCTTGTTCCGGCAAAAAGAGAAAATCTTTCATATAGCGCTGAACGTGAACGGATTTATCATTGATGATCACATTTTCGCCCCGCCCGTCGGTTAAGGCCTCTGAGAGTGTCCAATTCGGGTCAAGGCTTTCGCGTTTTTGGTCAACAATTAGCGGCTCCAAATTAGCCCCAAGCCGAACATTGCCCTCATCCGGTTCCAGCTGCCCCATCAACAGTTTGAGCAGCGTCGTTTTACCTGCGCCGTTAGGGCCGACAACGCCAATACGTTCGCCCCGCATAATGCGAACGGAGAAGTCAGTGATGATCGGACGATCCCCAAAGGCTTTTGAAACGTTTTTGACCTCAGCAACCATTTTGCCGGATTTTCCGCTTTCGGCGGTTGTGAAATGCACATCGCCTTTGACTTTACGCTGATCTTTGACCGACTGACGGAGGGCAGCGAGTTCTTTGACCCGTCTTACATTTCGTTTTCGGCGGCCCGATACACCGTGAACGATCCAGTGCTGCTCACGGACGATTTTGCGGTCCAGCTTGTGGCGATCCAATTCTTCCTGTTCCAGGAAATTGTCCCGCCAATCTTCAAAACCGGAAAAACCTTTATCAATGTCCCGGGTTTCGCCGCGGTCCATCCAAATGGTGCGGCGGGACAGTTTCTCTAAAAACCGTCTGTCATGGGAGATTAAGATAATGGCGGAGCGCATGGAATTGAGCTCGCTTTCAAGCCATTCAATGGCCGGGAGGTCCAAATGGTTGGTCGGCTCATCCAGCATCAAAATATCCGGCTCCGCCGCTAATGTTCGGATGAGGGCTGCTCTTCGGGACTCGCCGCCGGACAGGTTTTGAGTGCCTGAATTTTCATCCAGTCCCAACTGATCCAAATAATACGGTATTTTATATCCTTGTTCCGCGCCTTCCAAGCCGCTGCGAACATAGTCGCCAATGGTTTCATAGGCCGACAAATCCGGTTCTTGCGGCAGGTACCGCGCCGTTTTTCCGGGTTTGAGAAAACGTTCTCCGTCGTCTTGTTCAACAAGGCCTGCGGCGATCTTTAAAAAGGTCGATTTGCCCGATCCGTTACGGCCAACCAAACAAATACGATCGCCCTCATAAACCAGCATATTGGCGTCGGTCAGAAGCGGCGTACTGCCAAAGGTCAGTTCAATATTTGTCAATGTCAGAAATGGCGGTGACATAATCTTCCGGAAGGGGCTAAATTTCGCGCGACATAGCTTTATTTCCGGACTAAAGATAGGTCATGCGGGCAGATTCTGTTTTTCATCGATTTATCTTGGTTTTCGCGGTCCTGATTGTGGGCTTGATGCCCATAGCAGCGAGCGCGCAAAATACGGTCTCGGACCGGTTTGGTCCGGCGGAAATTACCGAGCCTGAATTAGAGCGTTTAAAGCGCAGGGCAGAACGGGATAGTGAGCTCCCGGCGGTCACCAAAAACATCGCCATAGCGCGCTATGATTCTGCCATTGAGGTTATTCGTGCGGCGGAACGACAAAAAGAAAAAGCGCTGCGGCTCGAACGTGAACTCAATAATTTCCCGGAGACGATCGAAGCGCTGAAGTCAGACGTCAAAAAGGCTGAAACCGATCCTATCCGCGAGCGTGTTTCTGCCTTGTCCAGCGGCGAGGCTATGCTCAAGCTGGAGCGGGAATTGATTGCCCGTGAAGGGGATATGAGAACGTTTAATGCGGAAGTGGACCGCTATGAAGCGCAGCTCAGCAATTTTTCCAATGACAGTGTCCGGGAAGAATTAGCTGCCACGCGCGGGGCCTTGGCGGAGATTTCCGCTGAGCTGAATGAGTTTGGCGATTCCTTGCTCGATACGTCGGATACGGCGCGCAAAACATTTTTACTGGCCAAACAATATGTGCTTCAAAACCCCATCATTGCTTTTGAGCAAGAAGTTGCCGCTGAGCCGGCCCGCCAGCAAATCATTATGCTGCGCCGTGATTTGGCTGAGCTTAAAGCCAAGCGGGCGGAGATT
>CALJNJ010000293.1 GCA_937981945.1 uncultured Caulobacterales bacterium
TGCTTACGGGTTTAACGATGAAGATAAAGCCGGCACTTTGGAGGCCGGCAAGCGCGCGGACTTTGTCGTCTTATCTGCCGACCCGAGACACGTCCCGCCGGCGGATCTTATGGACATCCAAGTTCTGAAAACCGTCATCGATGGCAGCACCGTCTATGATGCGGAGTAGCCTGGCGCGCGATGCGAAATTCACTTTCCGGCGATTCAGAGATTTGCTGATATGCAGGGTGGCTTGCTTTGAGCTAAAAGCGCCATGATTTCGACATTCAATTTAAAACAAATTTTGTAAGATCAGAAACATATTCATCGGTACGTTCAAGGTGTGGAAAATGCCCGCATCCCTGATATTTTATCAATGAAGCCTGGGGAACCGTATCCGTGATCCCGTTGAAATCCGTATGTCGATGCGAGTAATCGGTATCCCCATAGATCATGAGAGTCGGCGCCGACGCACCCAGCATTGCCTCATTCGGCGTGCGTTCAGCGCCTTGGACGATGCTTGATAAGCAAAAACAACCTCCTGATTTCATATTTTCCAATGCGATTTTGGTCATTGGATCTTTGTGTTCGCTGGGTCTTGGCAGTGACATTGAAAACCAACGATCAGCCAGAGTTTTAGCAGAAATTTTTCCTAATATTTGCCCGATATATGGGATGCGTAGCGGCGCTGGGATATTATGACCGGTCCAATCACGCATGGCGGCTACGGAAGGGATTTGTGCGAGAGCCAAGTGACTGACGCGGTTCGGAAATCGCGCGGCGAAATTCATGGCATGCATTCCATTGACGCAGGTAAACGCAAGCGCCGCCTTTTCCACGTCAAGTTCGTCCATAAGTTCCAATATCATGTCGGCAGTTTCGCCAATCTTGAAACCATATTGGGCGGACGGGTATGAAAAGCCAGACCCCGGCATTTCAAAGCAAATAACGCGAAATGATTGGGAGAGCTGCTCGATTAACGCCAAATGATGCTCTATGACGCAGGGTGCATCAGGCGTTGTTATGACGACGGGTTTATCGCTGTCTGTATCGACAAACCGGATAAACCCGGCCCGCGTTTCTATATAGCCATAAGCCCCGCCGGCGCTGCCCGTTTTCCTTTTCTTTTTTCGGTTAAGTGAAGAAAGAATTGTATCTACCGCCGTGCCTGTCATATGTTAACTCCCGTACTCGCCTTCCTATATTCGGATCAGAATATCAGTGATCACTAAAAGAGCGGCGATCACTCCGAACATCGCCAAGGTCAGCAAACCGCTTCTGAGCCGGGTCACAGCGCCATCTTGGTTGAAGAACCAAAAATAAACCCAAAATAAAAATCCGAGAGTCGGGATGATAATGAGCGCGTATAAGGTTGATACAAAGTCTTCACCTTTGGACAGGCGGATTAAATCGAAAACAGCGGTGGTCAAGATCAGCCAGGAAATCAGCGTGCCGATCACGTAAAAGGCGGCGCGCAGACTGACCCGAAGGGACCAGTTCGGCGGCGCCCAACGCTTGACGACCAATCCTAAAATGCCCAATGCCACGGCCGTGCCGTAAAGGGGCATAATGGTTGCGATAAGTTTCCAAACATCCCCGTCGGCCGCGGCGGATTGCACGGCGACAGCCAGGTCAGGTCCGATATAGGACCCGTTATAATTCAAGGTCTCAGGTGTTGAGAGTAAAGCCGCCAAGATCAAGGAGACCATGATTGTCAGCACAAAATAGGCGCCGGGCGCCAGTAACATGCCCTTACGCCCGTCAGGATCATCGCGGTCCAATAAAGGCGCTAATCGCCACGGCTTGAAGATGCAGGTTAAAAATGTCGGCACCACAGCGATCACAGCAATGGCGAAATTGGTCACCAGCTTATCTAGCCCGCCAATGGCATTGGGCTTTTCTAAATCTATGCTAGGCCCGGACATATCGCTCTCCCCATCAATCGGTTTTACTATCAAAGAATTTTCCGGGATTAGCAATTAAATCCTGTTTCGATTGAGCTGCGGCGGTAAGCGATACTTGCTCCGGCAAACGGTCTTAACTAGATTGTTTCCATGTCAGATAAAAACATCGAAACTGAAATCATCCATTATGATGACGGGCGGCGAGGGGAGTTTCAATCTCTGAACGGTATGCGCCATGGTAGCCGGACTGTGTTTAACCCTGACGGCGCTAAATCATGGCAGGACTTTTATGTTATGGACGTTCAGTCGGGCCCCGACCGGCGCTGGTATGAAAACAGGCAAATTGAATATGAACGCAATTTTGAGAACGGCGAGCTGCACGGTTCCTGGATCACATGGCATATGAACGGACAGATCAAAAGCGAGGCTCATTTTGAAAACGGTGAGCAATGCGGCGAGGCCCGGTGGTATACGACCTGCGGAGATCTTCTGGCCGAGATGGTCATCTCCCGGGACGGCAAGCGCCACGGCTCGCAAATTGCCGAATTTATGACACAGGCGGGCAAAGGCGATCTCAGGCTCGGTATCGCGACCTATGACCATGGAGAGTATCAAGGCTGCGTTTTCTTTGACGACCTTCCCGAAGGGTATTCTGTAGGCCGGCCGGCGTGACTGTAAGGCCCTATGTGCCGGAAGATGCGCCGCAGATTGCGGATGTGTTTCGTCGATCCGTGCTGGGATTGGGCCGGCGGTTTTACAGCGATCAACAAGTCATTGCCTGGGCAGCGCGCGGACCGACGCCTGAACAGGTTTTGACCAGAAATAAAGATGGGCGTCTGACCTTGGTCAGTATTGACGATCCGGGCGGCATTACGGCCTACGCAGAGTTGGAGCCGGATGGTCATATTGACCAAGTCTATGCTTTGCCCGAAGTTGCGGGCTCTGGTGTCACCGCCCGGCTCTATAATGAGCTGGAGAAAACTGCGCGCCGTATGGGGATTAAAAAACTATATACGGAAGCCAGCGAGGGCGCGCTTCGGTTTTTCCTGAAAAAAGGATTTACCAAAGGTTCGCGCCGCGATTTCGAAATCGACGGCGTCGCTATTCACAATTATCAAATGGACAAAGCCTTGTGACTTGACTCCTTCGGTCTACATATGTATAGAATTCTACAAATACATAGATGGGCGCGTGAGGAAGGTATGATGTTCAGTCGACGTGCACTTTTGGCGGGAGGGCTTGCCTCTGCTGCCATTATTCGATTCCCGGGGATTACGGATATCGCCCACGCGCAGAACGCGGCGGGTATACCGTCAGTGACGTTCAAAGTTGACGATGTGAAGCCGGGCACGCAGAAATTCCCTCTGAGCCCGGTTAAAACAGCGATTGAAGGCATATTGGGCGCCAAAACGCCTTTGGAGAGCTGGAGCCATGATACGGCCGGGCTAATCGGGAGTCCAAATACCCATCCGTTTTTGATGGCGGTAACCACGGCTTATCATCAACATTTACCCATCACATTATCTCCTGACATAATCTGGCTGCAAATCCTGCAGGGTCTCGCACAGCATGTGAATGCTAATGACGAAAAATTGCGTCACCAATTTGTGGCTCATGAGGGAAAGAAGCTGATCGCCATCCGCCGGGATCACTTTGTGAAAGGTAATCCCAAAAATGATTGGGAAGGGGTCTTCACCGAGTTTTCCGCGAAAATGGCGCCTTATATGAAAGCTGAAACCCACAAGATAATTACAAACCGGTACAGCACGACGGGGCCGGTTGAGTCGGCGGCTATGAATGTGGCTCTGATGGACGCCATGCAAAATTATTTTACTTTTGTATCTATGACGGCATGCGGTTTTCCTTATGTAACGCTGGAAGGATCGCAGGATGATTGGAAGGCGCTCAGAAACAGAGCCTCGCAGCTATCTCAATTTGATCTGGAATGGTGGACGAAACACCTCTTGCCGGTGCTCGATCAGTTTGTGGAAACGAGCGCCGGGCGCCCCAACAAAGATTTCTGGTGCAATTTTTATAAATTGAGATCGCAGGGCAGCGGGCAGGCCTATATCCATGGTCATGTGATTGTGTTCTTTCCCTATTTCGGCAAGCACAGTCCGGGCAAGGATGATCTGGTAGAAAATTATGAGATTTATATTCGCGGGCGAAACAGGGGCAGGAAGTCGGAAGAACAAATACAGGCGGAAATCAAAAAATTTGCGGGCGGTCTTAAGGAAGATGAGGGCTTGCTGGCAGGGTCCCTACGGCGCAATCCGTTTATGGGCCGGACGGATATGACCCGGATGGAGGGCATGACCACAGCTGATATATCCGCAAAACTCAATAAGGCCCCAATGATTTGGGACTATTTCGGTAAACCTTATCAGATGGAATTACTCTCAGGCTTTATCGGCGCAACCCAAGATCCTAAAACCTTGTCCATTCGTCCAAAAATCGGGTGGGCTATAAGAGAGCGCCCGGTTTAGCTCTGCCGATCTGTCGGTTTAGAATGCCGCGCATTGCCGCGCTTGATTATCGTTTGGAATAAATCTACTTTTGCGGGCAATGACCGGAAAAACTATTCATGTGCCGACCACGGTTTGGACCTCTGCAATCAAGGCCGGCCTTCTGTTCCTTGTCTGCTTACTTGTCGGATTTATCATCAGCTTTTTCTCGCCTCGTGTGACTCTAATAATGGAGCCTTTGGAGCGATTGGAGTTTTGGATTTATCTGAGCGTGATCGGCGGGATCGGCATTTTTGCAACTGATTTTATTTTGGAAAAATTGCCGGCGAAATGGCCTGGCATTGTCAATGCGTTTGCGCAAACAGCCGGCGGGACGATCGCTGTTTTAATCCCGCTTTATGCATATTATCATCCCGAGGATTTACCGAGCGTCGGCACCACCGTCCTGTTTGTTTGGTTTGTCATGATTTTAATCGTGGCCATGGCGACTGTCCTATGGGGGCTCAAATCATCGATGCCGATTGCGGAAGGAGCGCCGGCGGCGTCCCTTGAAAATAATTTGAATAACCCCGCCAAAATTCTGGAACGATTACCGGTGCATTTACAATCCTCCGAGCTCTATGCTCTGTCGGCCGAAGACCATTATGTGCGGGTCTATACTTCCAAAGGTGAAGATCTTATTTTGATGCGATTATCCGACGCCGTCACAGAGACCGGTTCATTCGAAGGCCTGCAAGTGCACCGCTCTTGGTGGGTCGCAAAAGACGCCGTTAAAAAGATTACAACCAAAGGACGGACGGCTGAAATTGCTCTGTCCAATGATGTAATTGCGCCGGTCAGCCGAAATTCGCTTAAAACCCTGCGCGAAGCAGGATGGGTATAGTCCTCCTTCGTCCATTGGCGCTTCGTTAACGGGCAAAATGTCCATTTGGCGTATCCTGACGCCCTCTGACGCATTTGAGTTTTTCAAACGGGTTTTTCTGTTTTTCCATAAGGCTGACTTTTACAAAGGAGGCCAAAATGGCATTTATAAAACTCGGCTTCGCAGCTGCTCTATCTTTGACGACAGTGCTTGTGCAGGCGTGCGGGAGCGTGACAGCCGGTGAGTTAACACCTGAGCTTAACGCGGAGCCTGCAGATTTTGAGGCATTGCAAAAATCCCCCGATCTGGCCCGCAAATTTGACTATTGCAACTGGGCGTTTGAGCTAGGCGGAAAGACGCAGGATTTGCCTGATTATGATGCGCTGCTTGACCGTGAAACGACGACCTTGTCGCCCAAGGCTTGGCGGGCGACGGCTTTGGTAGAGGGAGGGACGCAAATTGCGCGAAACGCAAAATCCGAAAAAGCGTGCCGCAGCGCCTTTAAAAAGGGGACAAAGTCATTCGACAAACAAATGCAAAAATCCCTCGCCAAGCATAAATCCATGGCGAAATATGACAAAAGCGATGACCCGGCGATCGCGTCCGTCCAAGCCGATCTCGCCAATTACTGGATCGAAGACCAAGCGGCGCGGCGGGTTTATATTGCTTCACGAACCGATGATAAAACAGGCGCTGAATTTTGGACACGGCGGCTGGCCGCTAATCAGACAGCCTTGGCAGATTCCGGATCGACGGCCTTTATGAAAAACGTGCTCAATGAGTATGACTGGATTGACCAAAAACGATTTGGAGAGCGCGTCTCTATGGGCGCATGGCTTCTGGTCCAGCACGCCGATGATCATGTAGAGCTGCAAAGGCTCGCTTTGACCCGTATGGAGCCTTACTTGAAAACAGGGGGCGTGAGCGCGAAAGATTACGCCTATTTATGGGACCGGGTGGCCGTCAATAGCGGTGAAAAACAGCGCTATGGAACCCAGCCTACTTGGGAGTGCTCAGACGCCGGGCAACTGACATTGCAGCCCATGGAAGACCCTGAGCGGGTCAATGAACGCCGCGCCGAAATGGGCATGAGCACGGTCGAACAGAGCCTGGCCGAAATGTCACGGGAAGTGTGCGGTTAGGTTGCCCTGCGCGTTCAGCCCTCGGCTCTCCATTTGGAGATGACAATAAGGGTCAGATAAAAAAAGGTGAAAACAGCCGCTTGTAGGGCCGTCCACCCCCATAGAATCGGCAGATCAAAATGGGGTGCGGCGGTCCCGATGACATGGCCTAAAAGGGAAAAAGTCATCAGTAACATGACAATTAGAAACATAACGGAACGACCGTCAACCGGTTGATTTTTCACGAGCTTATAGACCCAAATGGCCAGCCCCAGTGGCACGATCATTGAGACGATATTGACGGCCATCACAAACCCTACATTCAAGCCGTCGACCTCAAAATCTTTGAACTCGTTATATATCAAAGGCAGGGACAGAAAGAAACACAGCGTACTGATGATCAGTAAAAATTTGGCGGTAATCAATAGTGCATTACGTTGCACCGGGCTACCAATCGACGGAGAGCTCGAGGCCGTAAGTGCGCGGCACGTTATAAATCGTGCCGCCCGTGCGCACTACGTCTACGAGCGGTGTGCCGCCAATGATGAATCGCTTATCGGTCAGATTATTGATATAGGCAGTGAGGCGGATGTCGTCACTGTCCGAGAGCCAGGTGAGGCGGGCGCTCATATCTTTTTGATCCGTGCGATAACGACCGTCGAGACAACTGCCGCGGTCAAAACATTGCTCCACATTATTGCGCTGTGAATATTGCAGGCGCGGGATGAACGTGCCCATATCCGTATTCATGGTATATTGGGCGGCAGCAAAGAAGACTTCCGTCGGCAGGCGCGGCAATTCTTCGTCAGAGCGGTCCACATCGCATAAATCCACAGGTCCGGCCGAAGAGGTCACCGAGGTGCAATTGGGCAGGCCGCTGCCGGGGGTGAGGATGCGCGTATCCTGATAATCTTTGATGTCGCCGTCATTAACCGCCATGTTGAAGGTCAGCTCCCAATTCTCCGCCGGCAGGAAAGTGGTTTCCACTTCTATACCTTTGATGACGGATTTGGCTGCATTGATCAGGCGCGGCGCGACTGATCCTGTTAGAGGATTGACGGTTACGGAGGTCAGCTGACGGTCGTCATATTGAGTGTAAAACAAGGCCGTATTGAGCCGCAATTTTCGGTCAAGCGCGTCGATCTTCAGCCCGGCTTCATAATTCCAAACATCTTCGGGTTCATAAGTAGTAAGCGCTTGGGTTATGGGATCCAGGGATTCCGAGACCCCGCCTGAGAGAAAACCGTTCGCCGCCGTGGCATAGGCAATACCGGCGTCAATGCCCTCAATATCATCCAAGTTTCTCTGGACGCTGATCATTGGCGTCCACGCATCGTTTTTGACCTTGAGCGTCTGGTCATTGATGTCGGCTATCCCGGCCGCTGCATTGGGGATGACCTCATGGACGTGGCCGTGATTGGGGTTGAACACAGCTTCACCGCCCGGAATGAGCCAGATGGTTCCGGTAACGACGGGCAAAGCGTTGGAGCCGTCCAGGGTGAGATTGCTTGCATTGATCACATCTTGGACGCGGCGCAGCTCGCGATTCTCCGACGTATATCTGAGGCCCGCCGTTAGGCTCCATTGCTCGCTCATTTGCCAGTCAGCCTGCGTAAAGGCAGAATAGGCCTTATTATCGGTTTCGCGGGTCAGCTCGCTTGAGCTATAGAACAAAAGCGGGGCGATGCCGGCCACGCTGAAGATCGGTCCGAGGACGCCGCGATTTGTGCCGCCGTCTGACTTTTCCAAAAACAAATAGCCGCCCGCTACAATATCCAGTGTCTCGCCCGCTTTAGCGGATAAGATGAGCTCCTGGCTGATTTGTTCAGTCTCGCGCTTGGCGCCGCCGCGGCCGTCCCCGAGTGTAATCTGATGCAAAGAGGGAATAGCCACTGCGTCCAGATCAATGCCGTCGCCGGCTTTGGTATCGCGAAAGCCGGTAATGCTTTTGACGGAGATATCCTCGTTCAGATCCCAATTGATTGTGGCCGACAATCCCAAAGTCTCTGCCTCATAACGGCTGCCCTCAAGATCGCTTAAAACCCGGTCGGGACCGAGCGCATTATTATCCAGACAATGATCTTCAATGGCCTGTCCTGTGCCCGGGATGAAAACCGTGCCGTTTTGCGCGTCGGCCTGCCAGCCTGCGCCTTCCGCATCCGGAAAATATTCGCAGTCCTGTCCGCGTCCGGCTTGATCGGTCTCGCCGTAATTGGCCAGCAGGTCCACGGACAGATCATCGGAAGGCGTTAAGAGAAAGCGCGCCTTGGCGCCCCAACGATTTTCGTCGGATAAAGTTTCGCCCAAAAACTCATTTCTCACAAACCCGTCGCGCTCGGTCTTATAGGCAGAGAAACGGGAATTTAAGAGCCCGTCGACCAGAGGAATATTGACCGTTGCGCGGTAATCAAGCCGGCCGAGATTACCGATCCGGGCCTGCGCATTTCCTTCAAATTCATCCGTCGGGGCATTGGTGGTGTAAAGAATGGCGCCGCCCGTGGTGTTTTTCCCAAAGAGCGTGCCCTGCGGCCCGCGCAGCACCTGAATGCCGGCAATGTCCACATTATCCAGCAGGGTTCCGTCCGGCCGTCCCATATAGACACCGTCCAGATAAATGCCCACGCCGGAGTCAAAATTCACGCCGGTATTGCGCGCGCCGACGCCGCGAATAAAAATACTGCCGACCCCGGTGGCGCCATTACCGTTTTGGACGTCAATATTGGGCGTGACTTTGCGCAGATCCGACAGATTGGTCAGGCCCGCTTCGACCAAATCATTTTCCGAAAAAACGGAAACGGCCACAGGAGTATCCTGCAAGCCCTCTTCGCGTCGCCGCGCCGTGACGACGATCTCATCAATCTGTCCGCTGCTCGTTCTGTCCTGCGTGTCCTGAGCAATCGCTGCGGCCGGCATCATAACTGATACGCCGATCAGGCCCAACAGACTCGGCAATGACAACAGGGCGCCGCCTGCATATCGTTTGAGCCCTGTTTTGAAACTCGGATTTGGCATAGTCATCTCCCCGGTTATTCACCTGCGGCCGACCACCCATTTTGTTCTGTTCTAAAAGGCAGAGCGCGAATTCTGCTCACCTCGGGCCAAAGCCGCGTCAGACCCCCATCATGAATACGAACCGCCCGAACTGCAAATGCTTTTTTGACGGTTAAGGAATAGGTGATCGAAACGTGGATTTGTGGTATAATGCTTCGTCTATGACCCATGATGAAATTCGAGCTCTTTTCCCCGCGGCTGATGTTTGCCGAACAGAAAAAATCGTGCAGCTTGCTTTTACGGGTTCGGCGACGATGCGACTGGAATATTATCCGACCGAGATCGAAAGGGAGGTCGTCGTCCAAATGGTCGGAAATTTGACGAAAGTTCCGGTAGAATTTCATACAACCGTCTATGCTGAAGCTTTTAAGAAATATCACAATGATATTGCGTGGGTCGGATGCGAAACGCCTGAGGAGGCTATCTCGCTTGGCGAATTTTCAGATCATATTATACCAAAATCCGCGTCAGACATGGCCCCACTTATTACCTTTTTCTCTCTGTTTGCTGCCAAGTCTCATAACGGCCGACCTTATATCAGCCTGAGAGCGAAAGCGGCATGGGACGCGGGCGGCATTGTTTGGTTTTTTGACAATGGAGAAAAATATAAGAAGACCGGCTCCTTCGACGACGAGTTGGAACGCTGAGGCGATTTCCGAAGCGCAATCGCGTGTATTATCTTCCGCACTAAAATTCGTCGGTTACGGATAAAAGTTTGATGTCCGGGTCATGCTCAAAAATTTCGGTGAGGTCCTGATTGAGTTTATCAAATGTGTCGGATTGGACCCGGCGCAGTTTTCGCCATGAAAAGCGCGTCGCTTTGCCCAAATTAGCGATCACATAATCTTCGAGGCAGTACACGCCAATATTATCGCTGTCTTTCAACCCTATCCACCAGCCCCAATCTTCTTCTAAAATCCCGCGGGAAGAATAGCCTCTTTTTAGGAGAGCGTTGCGGATTTGGTTCGCGATTTCCGCGCCGTTAAATCCATCGTCATTTTCATAATAAACGATGGGAAAGTTTTGCGTTTCCAAGTGAAAATATTTTGGCATCAAGCCTCCGAACGGAATTGCGAGTAGGACGTGGCGGGCGCGGCTGCTAACCGGTCCCGCCATGCCAGTAAGTCGTCAAACTCCTCGGCCAGAGCTTTATCTTGCCAGCATTTTTGAGTGGCGGGGCCCAAAGGGGGATCATGACGCGCCAATGGGGCAATCACTTCGACGACAGCTGCCATAACCATATCCGCATAGCTGAAATCACCGAGCAGATAATCCGAGCCTGATTGGGACAGACCTTCCTGGGTTTTGAGCAGAGCAGTCCGAAGGGATCCCGGTTTGAGCAAATGTGCGTATTTTTTATCTAAGCGTCGCACGGCGTCATAGGCCATAAACCGTAATGGTCCGCGCATTTTTTGCGGGATGATATTGGGAAGACCTTCTTCGAGGGCTTGCGGATTATTCAAAATTCTGCGGACGACTTGCGTGCGCCCTTGCGCAAGCGCAGCCTCACTCAGATCATTCCACGGTTTAATTGCAATCATATCACCCAGCCGCCCGTCACCGCGCTGCCGGGCGGCATAATCCGCGATGTCCCAAGACTCTCTTAACACCTGTGATCCGGCGAACATTAACGGTACGGAGACCGTGCCCGTCATCTGCCGCAGGCGCAGGCGCAGGCCAGGCTCGCTTAGGCTGGGCGTATATTCCCGATAGTCATAAGCCAGATCACAATATTCCAGTGCCCAACGGGCCTTTTTGGTCCAAGGCGAAAATGTTTCCCCGAACAGTAATAATGGTGTGTCAGCGTTCATGGTCAAACTATAGAAACGCCGCGCTGAATGGCAAATTCATTTTTGCGACAAGAATACTTTTGACGGGCGTTTTTATTCAAACGGCATAAGAAGGTCAGAAGGTCAGGGGCCTTACAAACTAATTTAATATTGATGTATCTTTTGTGCTTACTTCCCCTATGGTCGCCCATGGGCGCACTAACAATAATGATCAGCGCTGATTCTTGAGGCTCTGACATGAAAATTAAACCTGTTTATCTTTTGGCTGCGGCGACATTTGTGTCAGCCTGTTCCGATAGTGGGACCGAACCCGTAAAAGCGGAGGCGCCGGAGCCGGCTGCGGTGGTTTCGTCCGACACACAAACGCAAACGGATCTTCCCCCCTTGCTTGAGGGCGCAAAAATGGCTCAGTGTAAAATCGGACCGAGCCGCTATGAAGGCCCTTGCGTATTCCGGGCGGAAAGTAACGGTACGTTTTCCGTCTCCATGCGCGATCAATCGCCGATTTATGACGGAGTCACAGTCGTCACCGTTGCCATTGTTGAAACGGGAAAAGCTGAAGTTATGGGCATGACTACGGCGGGCAATAATTCCCGTTGGGGCAGCGCCGTCCGGTCCAAAGAAGACCCGGCGTGCTGGATCGGAAGTGATTTCGAGGTGTGCGCTTATTAGGCCTGATGACTCATAATGCTCCTGTTGCAACACTTGGTGTTAGCACTATGGAATTGCGTCTGATCCCAATAAATGATTGGATAAAGTCAATAGATCGGGAGGTAATCATGGAGAAAGTTGACGGCATTGGCGGATTGTTCTTTCGCGCCAAAGACCCAAAAGCATTGGCAAATTGGTATGAAACCCATTTGGGCATTAATCCGGCGCCGACCACAATGGAAATGATACCGTGGACGTCAGGAGAAGGCGTCACCGTGTTTGCGCCGTTTGATCACAACACAGATTATTTTCCGGCCGATCGTCAGGTCATGTTTAATTTTCGGGTCAGGGATTTGGATAAAATGCTGGCGCAGTTAAAAGACGCCAAGATCGAAATTTCCCATGAGCATGACATGGAAGGTGTGGGCAGGTTTGCCCGCATTCACGATCCGGAAGGCAATCCCATAGAGCTGTGGGAACCGTCGGCCTAAGGCATTACTCCAGGAATATATCTTCTACATGTTCACTGAACAGCCGCGCAATTTTTAGCGCGAGAGACAAGCTAGGATCATATTTTTCTTTTTCAATCGCAATAATATTTTGCCGGGATACGCCCAATAGTTCGGCCAGACGCCCTTGCGTCCAGCCATTATCTTTGCGCAGTTCTTTTACGCGGTTTTTCATATAAATCGATGTCTCAAAAATTCCCAAATTACATGCCATATCACGATCGCAACGGGAACTAATAAAACAGCCGGGAAGCTCGGGCCCTGCCAAAAGATCGTGATGATCTCATAACAGGTAATCGCCCATAAAAGAGCGCCGAAAGTTATGGCTAAAGAATTCACAGCCAATGTTTGTTCAAATTCTTCCAACTTACGGATGTGGGCCACGAGGGCCCACGTCCACGCCGTCAGGACCAAAATAGGCAGGCCTGCACTCAAGAGTTTTGCGCCGGTTCCGCTCCCGAGCGATAGGGCTTCGGGGAAGAGCATTGACGCCGCGAACAATCCGGCAAAGACAAATTGGGTGAACGTATGTCGCCATTTCTCTTTACGCCGTTTGGCGATTGATGCTTGTGTTTCTGATTCCAAGCCTGTCTCCATTTTAGCCTCGATTAAACATCTTTGCGGCAAACCCCAACATATGTTTGCGGCTTTCCCACATGGTCAGTCCTAATATTCCGGCGGTCAGCCAAAAACCGATCTCCGTCACAATGGCGACAGCTGTAACGCCGATCGTCCAAGTCGCGACAGTGGGATCCGTAAAGAAGAGCCCGATCAATATTAGCCAACACAGAGCCACAAAGCTCCAGATGATTTTTAAACTCAATGATTTCTTATTCATGTTTTTCTCCAAAATGTAAAGAACTATTGACATCTTACATTTGATCTGAAATGTCAAGAGCACTTTACAAAATGGAGTTGACAATGACAATATTCAGACAATCCCTTTGCGCAGGACTTGCGGTTTTAGCCCTGAGCGCTTGCCAATCCGAACCTGCCGGCATGCTCTATCACGGCTTCACCCGGCTGGACCCTGACACTCGAAAAATAACCCCGGAGGCCTGGGTCGTGATTGACGGCGAATCCATTGTTAAAACAGGCGCCGGAGCTCTTCCGCGCGGCAGTTTTGAACAAAGCTTTGATATGAACGGCCGTTATGCTTTGCCGGGGCTGATTGATGCTCATGCCCATATAACGTCAGGCCCACACAAGCTTGAAATTAAAGATGGGGCGCCTCTCATGACCATAGAAAGCCGGGATGATATTACTGAGTTCAGCGCCCGTCAGGCGTTGGCGTTTGGCGTAACTACCGTCCGTAATCCCGGAGGTGGAACCGAGGCTAATCACAATTATGATCAAAAGATCGCATCCGGTGAATGGGACGGACCGGAGGCCTTCCACGCAGGCGCCGTTATTCAGCCTCTGCCTATGGGCGGAAGCGCGTTTACCCACCCCAAAACCGAAGCCGAATGGGAGGCCGAAGCTGAGCATCAGGCGGCGATGGGCATGCGCTATTTCAAGCTCTATGTCAGTCTCAGCGAAGAAGAGTTAGCGCTGGGTATAAAGGCCGCCAAAAACGCAGGTTTAAAACCTATAGCGCATTTGGACGGTGTTAGCTGGACCAAAGCTTCAGAGCTGGGCATTGCCGGGCTGGAACATGCCCTGCCGACCAGTGCGGACCTGTTGGAACCGGAGGCCAAGAAAGCGTTTATTGCAGGTCTGACACCGGACTCCCGCTATATGTTCCGCTGGTTTGAATTAGTGGATTATGAGGGACCGGTCTTTTTGGAAATGCTCAATGCGCTCAAGGCTAATCAAGTGGAACTAAATTTTAATTTCCTGGTCAATTATTTGATCTTTAACGGCGACCGGGATTTTCCGGAAGAGTGGAACGATTATATCCATGCTGAAAATTTGGCGGCTGCGGAAGGCTTTCGCGCCATGAGCCTGACGGGGTGGACTCCGGAAGATTTTGACCGCGCCCGCGCCGTATTCCCGAAAGTCCTGCAATTTGGGAAAATTCTTCATGAGGCCGGCCTCCCTATTATGATCGGAACGGACGGTAATGGCGGCGCGCCCTTTTTGGCCTTTGAGATGAAACTCCACACCGATGCAGGCATTGATCCTTGGGATGTTTTAAATATGGCCACGACATCGGCCGCTGACATTTTGGATATTTCCGAACGAACGGGCCGTATTCAGCCCGGCATGGAAGCCGACATTGTTTTCCTCAAGGCTAATCCGCTGGAGGATATGATGAACATTTCCAAAGTTGATCGAACGATCTCTGACGGGAAGGCCCATTTGTTTGATGAATTAGTCGCCGGTTAAAGCGACGAGTAAAACAATTTTAATCGCTCCCTGCTATTGTTACCCAAACAGCAGGGGCCATATGACGGATAATTATTACGAAGCGCAATATACGAAGCCGATCAAATGGTTTTATTTGGTCTTGGGTGGTTTGCTGCTGTTTAAAAGCGTGCAGGTCTTTGGCTATAAGGCAGTTAAACTGATTTTCCTCGACGCCAAATTCGAACATCCGAAGATTATGGCTGCTATTATGGTTTTGGCCGGAATTTACTATGTGTGGGTAGGTGTGCGGAATCATTTCCGACCCGTAGCCCTTGAAGTAACGTCTGAGGGCATATTCGCGCCGCGCTATTTTAAGCGGCCGGTCAAATGGTCTGAATTTGGAAGCTACGGCATTTTGGACGGATTTGTCGGATTGGAAGTTATTGGCGGTTCCGAGCATTTTCCCTGCCGGCTCAATTACACTTACTTGAAGCTTGCGGCCAAAAAACCCTTTGTAATCGTTCCCATTGAACATACTGATTTCGAACAAAACGAATTTGCCCGAGCCTTAATGCGGGGACAACAAAGCCGTGGTTTTTCGGGAACGCCCGGATTTGCAGCCCCTCGGCAGGGGTTCGCGCGGTAATCAGTCTTTCAGCGGTTCCAGTTCGGCGGATAGGATATCGGCCATGCCAAGCATTTCGCTTTGCCATTTTTCCCAATAATAAAGGGATTTGATCAGATCATTATTCCGGCAGGCCTGATCAAGCGGGACGTTTAAGCTCAGAGCGCGCCGGCCGGTTTTCCAAGTTCTGCCTTGATAGGTTCGTTCGTGTATTTCCGACGGCCCGATGTCGATAAGCGGATTGTTTTCAAACCGCTCCTGCAGGGGAAGTGTTTCCATGAAATTGGCCTCTCGTTGAAACACGAGCAAAAGCCGTTTTAAATCCGCATATTTCTTTCGTTCGTCCGGACTTTGCCGCGCCAAAAGACGGCTGTCCGTCGTCAGTTCGTCAATGGCATTAATATGCAGTTTCATACCCATCGTGCCGATGAAACGTTTGAGGGTCTGATCAACGGCCTCTTTGTCTTTGGGATCAGGCGAGCAGGATTGCAGAAGATTTAGCCCTTCGCGCGCTTCGTCCAGGCGCCATCCCAGCTCATCATTGACCCGTTGTGCTTCGGCTAAATTGGCATCAATTTCCACATCCAGCCGGCTTAATGCTGCCCGATAATCTTTGGCCGCCGCCCGTCCTTCTATCCATTGCTGGGCCTGAAGGCCGAGCAAGACGCCCATGACGACAATGAAAAAATCGATGGCCACGGCGAACCAGTTTTCGTCTTTGACATGTTTGGATATGCGCCGAAGTAACATTGGCTAATCGGGCCTATTTCAGAACCGCTTTCATCGCCTGTCCAAAGGGCGACT
>CALJNJ010000294.1 GCA_937981945.1 uncultured Caulobacterales bacterium
GTGTAAACAGTTAATCCGTTACAACCGCGAAGACCGTCGACCGAACTGATATTTACAATGGATCCACCGCCGCCTGCTTTCATATGTGGGACAACATTTTTGACACCCAGCAAGGGACCTTTGGTGTTTACGCCGACGACCCTATCAAAATCGTCCGGATTAAAAGCTTCGATCGGTGTAAAATGAACCAATCCGGCATTGTTGATAAGAATGTCGATTTGGCCCCATCGTTTCATGACATCACTAACCATGGCCTGCCAATCGCGTTCTTTAGACACGTCAAGTTTTCGGAAGAAACTATTGCGTCCCAAAGATTTGGAAACCGCGCGGCCCTTTTCGACATTAACATCACCAAGAGCCACTTTTGCGCCGGCTTCTTTGAACAAGCGCGCTGTCGCCTCGCCCATGCCCTGGGCTGCGCCCGTGATGATTGCGGTTTTGCCCGCCAACTGTCCTTTTGCCATTACATGGCCACCTTCGGATCGTTTTCATCAAGCCCGACATAGAACTGCCGGAAATATTTACGCCATGCCAAAATGGGTCCGTCTCCATCACAAAGGAGTGGTTTTGGGCGGTACTTCTTATTGTCCCAAACAATTAGGTCGACAGATTCAAAACCTGCCGAGTCTTCACCTTCAGCTTCACCGATGGAGTGATGGTAGAGATGCTCAGCAATCGCGGCCTCTTCGGAACCTTCCGGATATTTTTTCCAGGTAAACATCATCCGAACACGAGACATTTCTTCGTCCATAGGCGCCGGCATAGCGAACATCAACATTTTGACATCGCCTTTAGAATGCCAGTTGGGTGCTAATCCCGGACCTTGAGAGGCCCCGACAATATAGCCGTCCATAATATCATAGTGCCAGACATGACCGTCGGCCTTGGCGTCCACCGATGGAATAATCGGCGCGCCGTGAAGGAATTTCAGGTGGGGTGTATCAACGGAGTTTTCACCCATTTCCTGAATACAAGTACCGATATCCCACATATGAAACCGGGTTTCGACGTGATCGTCGGGATTTTCAAACTCCTCATATTCCGGAATTTCCCATTTGGGTTCTTCACCGTTCGGATGATACCAGGCCCAGATCGCGCCATACTTTTCGATAACGGGTAATGCTTTCAGAACCGCCTTTTTCTTACACACGCCCGGCATGACCTTGCCATATGGAATTTTTTTGCACCATCCTTCGGTGTCAAATTCCCAATGGTGGAAGGGGCACCGAATGTGGTCGCCTTGGACGGTTCCGCCATGGCCCAAATGAGCACCTAGATGCGGACAATACGGATCGGTCATGCCGACTTTTCCGTTTTCACCGCGGAACATGACCCATTCCTTGCCAAACATTTTCTCGATTTTGATTTCGCCTACGGCAATCTCATGCGAAAAATGCACGCAATACCAACCATAAGGTATCGGGAACGGACAGCGTTCAAGCTCGTCCCCTGTTTGAATATGATCTTTGTCAACAATCGCGTTCATGATGTCCTCCTAATCAGGCGTCTTCTAAGACTTCAGGTGTTAGTTGAGTTGCAGGGTTTCTCTCGCCGACAACTTTTACTTTAAAACTCATGGCCGGTCCCGGTGTCGGGAAGGCCTTGGTTTTTAGCTCATAATTCGGGCTTTCCAGCGTCAGATGACGACGATGGAACAGCCTGGAAATCAACATTCCCATCAAAACCTCTGCGAGATTTTGACCAAGACATGTATGGGGGCCTCTACCAAACGGTGAGTACGCGCCCGGCTTCATGTGCTCTTTACGATCGTCGTTATATCTTTCCGGATCATAAGCGAGCGGGTTCGGGAAGTATTCTTCTAAATAGTGCGGCACGGAGGTTCCGATAATCAGCATCTCTTCTGCCGGGATTTTATAACCCTCAAATTCAATTTCTTTGGTGGTCGTCCGCATTTGCCCGACGGCTACGGGCCACAAACGCATGGATTCTTTGATACAGCCTTGGATATAATGCAAATTCCGCACATCCATGGATGTGACCGTTCCCTTGGCATAAAGCGCGTCAGCTTCGGCCTGTACTTTTTCCAGAACTCCGGGTGTTTTCAAAATCCCATAGACTGCGCCTGACACGGTGTTTGCGACCGTATCCAAGCCCGCCACATATGGCCCCGTCAACAAAACGGCTAAATCGCGCTTTTGAACAAACTCAGGATCATCAAAATGGGCCCGCATAATGTCGCCGAGCAGGTTTTTGGGAAGCGTTCCGTCTTCGGCGTGTTTCATAAACCGGGCGACGGTTTTTTCGCCGAGTTCATCAACCCGCTTACTGGCTTTCTTAAATTTTGGGCTTTTCAAATACCATTTAGGCTTAACTCTCGCCACTAACGTATTCAAAAGAAACAAAATATTGATTCTAATGTCTTTTACGTATTCCAGCGGTGCTTCACCGCTCATCAATTCCCCGATGACTTGAACGATCATATATTGGAAAGCCTCAAGAACGCCGGTTTCTCCGTCAATTTCCCAATCCCGTTCAATCGACTCGTCGATATATTGAGAAATCTTATGATATTGCCCTTCAGCGGCTTCCCGAGAGAAGCCGGCGCGCATAATGGCGCGCATGCGTCGATGGTCTTCACCGTCAATTTGGGTCAGTGTTTTGGAGGCTCCGAAGTGATTGACGAAGTCGTCCCAAAACTCTTTAGAACGAAGCCCCTCACGCCCTGCTTTAGTCGACATAAATTTGGCGGCTTCTGCGCCGGCTATTACGTATTGCTTACGACCAAAGACATTGACGCGGTAAACAGGGCCATATTCCTTGTAACATCTGACAAAGAATGCGGCCGGATCTTTGCCCATTTCAAAAGTATTGCCAACAAATGGAATGCCTTTGGCATCAGGGATATCTTTTGTGTCCGACATTTCGACTACATCAACCATTTTGTGCCTCTTCAAACAGTTTTGTTCCGTCTTCACCAATATGTTGCGCAAAGGCGCTGAATGCGGCCCGCATCAAGCCGTCTGTTTTTTGTTCCGGAGTTTGCGTAAATTCGTCCATGACTTCGGCCATGAGCGGAAAATCTTTTTTATCGAGACGCCCAAATTGCCGGCGAGCGACAATTTCCATGGTCTCATCTTGAAATTCAAATTCTCTCTGCCGGACACTTTCAATGGCTCCGCCATAGGCGATTAAACCGATTTTATTGAAAAGCCGCATACCAAGCTTTGGTGACAGGCCGCGTTTCTGCATGGCTGCCAGAAATGGTTCAACCAGTTTAAACTGAACTTCAAAACCAAAATCAGTCGGGCTCATGGACGTAATGTAAGTCGGATTGTCCGACAGCAAAACCATCAGGCTACGGACATAATCCCGCGCAAAGAGTGACCAATGCTGCCCAATATCTTCCGGCAAAGACACTTCCGCGAGTGAATGAACAGCTGCCGCGCGCATCAGAGTCTTTCGACTGTCAAAATATTGGTAAAGAGTTGCTGTCCCGACGCCTAAATGACCGGACAGCTTTTTCATGGTGACATTTTCGAGACCAAGCTCCACAGCTCCGTCCAATATCTCCTCATGGGTGAGAAGACGCGGGCGGCCATAAGCGGCTGTTTTATTCTCAGTCTTCAGCGGAAAAATCCTTTCAAATTGACTTTCCGAACGTTGTTCGGATATTCACGTATGCTATGGTCAAAGTCAATGATAAACCCGTTTAGCTCCAACGAAATCAACGCGATGCAGGCCGCTTCCATGCCGCTTGACGCCTTTGGTCCCGGAACGGATTTGCCATACCTCATTCTCGACCTGACGGATACGGATGAATCGCTTTGTGATTGGCTGTCCTCTCGGCCTTGTCCCGTAATCGGCATCGGATCAGGATCCGCGGCTCCAGCCTGCGACACTGTTTTGAAAGATACATCAAAGCTGGAAACAATTACCCAAAACATCAGATCCGCGCCAATCGCATCGATGGTCCTGGTCCAACATTTGCGCGCCATTGAGGGCTTGCCAATGGATAAGGCTTTGACAGCCGAAAGCCTGGCTTATGCCGCCGTTCAGCAAGGCCCGGAGTTTAAAGCTTGGTTGAATTCATATGCCGGCGGCAAGCTTGTGCCTGAAAACGGCCCGCCCCTACTGACAGAGATCGCCGATGACCGCCTGTCCATTCGTTTTAACAGACCCAAGAATTACAATGCCATCGGTGTTGAGATGCGGGACGCGGTATGTGAAGTGCTTGATATGGCAGAG
>CALJNJ010000295.1 GCA_937981945.1 uncultured Caulobacterales bacterium
TGTCCCGACGCCGCGATGCCGACCGACTGCGTCGATCTCATCAATAAAGATAATACAAGGTGCGTTCTTACGGGCGTCCGCGAACATATCCCGGACACGCGAAGCACCGACACCGACAAACATTTCGACAAAGTCTGAACCGGAAATCGTGAAAAACGGAACACCGGCTTCACCGGCGACAGCACGGGCCAATAAGGTTTTACCGGTACCGGGAGGGCCAACCAATAAAGCACCGGTTGGAATCTTCGCGCCCAATCGGGTAAATTTGGTGGGGTCGCGGAGAAACTCAACGACTTCTTTTAGATCTTCTTTGGCGCTTTCGACGCCGGCGACATCGTCAAATGTGACTTTACCGGCCGGTTCGTTCAGAAGTTTGGCGCGGGATTTACCAAAGCTCATAGCCCCGCCGCGCCCGCCGCCCTGCATGGAGCGCATAAACATAAGGGTCAGACCGATGATGAAAATCAGGGGTAGGGCGTTCAGCAAAATAGCCGCCATTGGGCTGGTAGTTTTGACGTCCACATACCCAAACTCAACATCGTTTTGTTCAAACAATTTTTGCGGTTCTTCATTGTAAGGACCCGAGTCGACGCGAAACTGCGATCCGTCTTCGGTCTCGCCGGTGATTAAGCCTTTGGTCGAATCGATTTCCGCTGACTTAATCTGGCCTTGCTCGACTTTTTCAATGAGATCAGAATATCTCATTTCCGACTCAGCAGGCGCTTGGAAAGAGTTTTGCGATACGGAAAGCATCACAATAAACATTGTGATGACCAATGCCCACATGGCTAAATTTCGCATATTTGTATTCATGATCGTCCTAACTTACGGCCGTCTGTTGAAACGGAACTTATTTGTTTCATAGCATATAGGTATAGTCTTAACAAAGTTAAGTCCCCGGCGCATCACAAAGCCGTTTTTTTATCAGTTAATTTTAAGTACGCTGTTGATCCGCGGGCGGATCAAGCTTTTGATCGAAACCGTTTCATTCCCGGGGGGCGGAACAAAGACGTTCGGGACTTCAGCGTTTTTCATCACAACAGGCATGGAATCTGAAAACTCTGTGGTTTTTAGTGAGCCGGTTAGGTTTGCGCTGTTTTCGGAATTCAGTCGCTTTCGAGCGTCATAAACTGTGACGGCTATCAATCCGGTTTCAGACGTTTCAATCTCAAAACGCCCGTCCCAAATATGCTTTTGCCCGGGTATTAATGGCATGGGCTTAACAGATTTTCGGTTTTGCCGGCTTTTAAAGACGCTAGGATCAGGCCCGATTATAAGCGTATCTGCGGATTTCTTGACGAAAGCGCCGCCCAAAGTCTGCCCCGAGAAGTCGTCTCTTCGACTCGCCGCGATCAGCGTCTTGACGGATTGATCGGAAATTGGTGAATCATTCCCTGCCGCAGCCTGCAAGAGCAGTTTCCACAATTGGCTTGGCAATTTGCCGCTGACTTGCAGCGCGTCAGAATTCGGTAAGACAGTGACTTGATCTGAAAAGACTGCTGCCAATCGGTCGCGTTCAATATCGCGGCCCTTTTGCATGTCTTTCGCAGTCCTGATGAGCTGATTGGCCAAGGCTGGGCGAGTCGATAAATATTGGCGCGCTTTAACTCGATCAAATTTTAGGTTGGAATTTCCGGGGTCTTCTGACCAAACGATGTTTTGCGCTTTATTATAGGCCCGCAGACGATCGCGGCTTTCGTGCAAAAGAGGTCTCAGGACTGTGATGCGGGCCAGTTCAGGCCAAACAGGCGCATGGACGTCCCGGCGAATGCCGGCGGCGCCGCGCCAATCCGTGCCCCGTCCATATCGCATTAATAGGGTTTCAGCCTGATCGTTCTGAGTATGACCGGTCAATAAATACCGAATGTTTTCCGCGCGGCAAATTCCCCCCATCAGGCCGTATCGGGCGCGGCGGGCCTTTTCTTGAACGGCGGAACCAATGCCGTCATGCTCCCACACAAGGATACGGGCGTCCATTCCCAAAGACTCGGCAAAGGTTTGTGCAGTTTTAGCCTCAGCAGCAGAACCCCGTCTGAGCGCGTGATCTACGATCAAGACCAAAGGGCTTGGTTTTAAATGTCTGCAAAGATGAAGCAGGGCGGTGCTGTCGCCGCCCCCGGAAAAAGCAATGGCTAAACGTTCATTTGGGAGAGGACCGGATAACTCCGGTCCGGTTAGCATCCGGTCCGCGCGATTTCGATCCGCGCTTTCTCCTTTATATCAGACCCGGCGTTCGGGTATTCTGATGCAAAACTGTTGAGGGCTTGGCAGCTTTCATCTCGATTGCCCAATTCGCGCAGAGAAGCGCCCAAACGAATAAGGGCTTCAGGCGCTTTTAATCCTTGGGGATCTTTACGCATGGAAGAGATGTAAGCATCAGCGGCGTCGGCATAGCCGCCTTTGACAAAATAGGTTTCACCGAGCCAATAGCTCACTTCACCGGCATTTGGCGCATCAGCTGCAACGGCCAAATAAGTTTGGAAATCCGATTGAGCGCCCGAAAAATTACCTTCGTAGAGCTTTTGCTTTCCGCTTTCAGGCAATGAATCCAAATTCGGATAGGAAGGTTGCGCCGGAACCGCAATCGCGGCGTCGCCCGGAATTGATCCGACCGGGACTTCAAATTCTCTGATGGTAGGCGCGCCCGGTACAAAAGACGGTTGGTTGGGATCATAGCTACCGACAATTTGACCCGTGCTGACGGATGGGGATCCGTCATAGACTTGAACGGGCGGCGGTGCAGGTCTTGAGGCGCGCTCGCTGGCGACAAGATCAACCGCATCCAGATGAAGCCGCATTCGATCATTGAGCGCGTTTAAGGCGTCTAAATCAGTATTGAGGGCAGAGATCTCAGATTTCAGATTGTCACGTTCAAATCGTAGCTGTTCGATTTCGCCGGTGAGACTGCGCTGTTCGGCTTCCAAAGCGTCCATACGCTGCATTAACTGCTCTGCGGCAGGGTCACCGGTCAACATACGGTTCTCAAGACGGGTCAGTCGTTCGGCCAAAGCCGCATTTTGAGC
>CALJNJ010000296.1 GCA_937981945.1 uncultured Caulobacterales bacterium
TCACCGCGCATTTGCCAGGTAAGTTCGCAGACCTGCATGAGGGCTTGCGCCGGGACAGCTTCGCCGAAACAGGCCAGACCGCCGGAGGCATTGATCGGGATACGTCCGCCGACGCTGGTTTCGCCGGCGCGCAATAAAGACGCCGCTTCGCCGCGTTCGCAGAGCTGCAGATCTTCCATCCAGTCCAGCTCCAAGGCCGTTGACAGATCATAGACTTCGGCCAGAGAGATATCCTCAGGCCCAATTCCGGCTTCTTCATAGGCTTTCTTGGGCAAGTCAGCCCGGAAAGAACGGGCATCCATCGCGACCGCAGAATCCGTTGCGATATCCGGCATTTCCACAACGGCGCCGGCAAAGGTCGGCGTAACCGTCGAAATGGCGGCAATTTTAGGCGCATCGCCTTTGCCGATTTTCTTGGCGTAATCCAAGCTGGAAATAATAATGGCTGCGCCGCCGTCAGAGGTCGCGCAAATATCCATCAGCCTGAGGGGATCGGCGACCATGACGGAGTTTGCTACATCTTCTTTGGTAAAGAGCTTTTTGTAGCGGGAATATTCATTGTGATAGCCGTGCTTGGCATTTTTGACTTTGACGGCGGCAAAGTCATCCTGCGTATCGCCGTATATATCCATTCGGCGGCGGGCATATAGTCCGAAATAGGTGGGATTGGTAATGCCGATATGAAAGCGTACCCAATCCGGATCTTCGGGGCGGTAACCTTTGGCGGGTGCAAGAAACCCTTTTGGCGTGGTGTCAGCTCCGACTACCAAGGCCACGTCGCAATCCCCGGCTCTGATTTTAGCGCGGGCTGCGGCGAGGGCCTGAGACCCTGACGCGCAGGCGGCGTAGCTCGTATTGACTTCAGCGCCTTGCCACCCTAGCGCCTGGGCGAAGGTCGCGCCGGCCACATAGCCCGGATAACCGCACCGAACCGTGCCGGCGCCGGAGACAAAGCCCACATCCCGCCAGTCTATCCCGGCGTCTTTGATGGCGTCGCGGGCAGCTTTGACCCCATATTCAACGAAGTTTGCGCCCCATTTGCCCCATTGGTGCAGGCCGACGCCCAGAATTGCGATATCGCTCATGACGCGCCTCCGCCGGTCGGTTGCCATTTCCAAATCAGCTTTTCCCCGTCTTCATCCGAATAGAGCGTGTCGAGAACCAGCTCGACTTTATCACCGACTTTCAAATCCGCCGGTTCAACACCGGCAATGACTTGGCCCAAAATGATCATCTTTTCCCGTTCAAGTTCAACGGCAGCAATTGTGTAAGGCACAAACGGATCAGGCGCCACAAACGGCTCAGGCGGTTTATAAGAGGCGCTGGTATAAGACCAAATCGTTCCTGAAGAGGAGAGGGGAACTTCGGCGAAGTTTTCAGAGCCGCAATCAGGGTTGCGGCAAAAGTTACTCTGCTTGGGAAAATAATAGGTCTTGCAGGATTGGCATTGCGTCCCGATCAAATGCGGCCGGTCTTTATCCAAATTATACCAGCCTTGAATAGCTGCGGATGTTTTGCTCATGAGAGTTTCCGAATGTTGTTCGGAAACTAAATAAGCAAAAGAAACGGGCTTGGCTAGCCAAAACCGGACGTGTATCGAGGCTTTATGAAACTCTACGACTCACCTCTGTCGCCCTTTGCCCGAAAATGCAAAATCATCATTGAGGCCAAAGACTTGGACGTTGAGGTGGTTGCCGCCGAGAAAGACGGGGCCAATGGCTATGCGGCAGGCCCAAACCCGCTCGGAAAGGTGCCTTGCCTCGACCGGGGTGAGTGCGATGTCCCTTTGTTTGATAGTCCGCTCATTTGTGAATATCTGGATAGTTTAAAAGATCCGTGGCTGGCGAAAGAGGGGGAGGATCGCTGGAAAGCTTATCGAATGCACCGTATCGGGGATGGGCTTGCCGAAGCCGTTTATAATCGCCGTTATGAAGTTGTCCGCGATCAGAAGCTGCATTGGCCTGACATTATAGAACGGCACGATACAGCCATCCGAACCGTCGTCTCTTACCTGGATGACATCATCAAATATGTTCCGACAAATTGGTCTTTTGGGTCCGTTGCCGTTGTTTGCGCCTTGGACTATACGGATTTTAGGGCGGACCATATAGGCTGGCGCGAGTTGGCGCCCAATGTGTCCGAATGGCATAAAGCTTTTAAAGTTTTGCCTGAATATCAATCTACCTTTGCTTATGATGTGAATTGATGTCGGCGCGCGTCATCAGTTTTGTTTTGCTTTTATTGGTCGTTTTATGGGCCGCAGTGTCAGCGTGGGTCTGGCCCGATACGGATTATGACATCAATCACTATCATATCTATATAGGCTGGGCAGGGATTCATGATCGTTTGGGGACGGATTTGGCGCCGGCCAATTTGCATTCCTTTCTCATCCCTTATTATCAGATGTTTGTTTGGTTTTTGATTGAGCATTTGCCGGGGCGCATGGTGGCTCTGATATTGGGCTTTATTCATGCGCTGCAAATCCCCGCACTATACATATTGTCCCGAAATGCGCTGAAATTAGTGTCCATGAATAAAAGATGGGTGGCGCTCGTCGCGGCTTTGGCGGGCTTTTTATGCGCCGGAAATTTCGGCCTGATCGGTTCCATTCGCAATGATCATATAGGCGTAACCTTGTTTGTTTTGGCCTTGGGACTGATATTGGGGGCGGGGGAAAAGGCCGGTAAAACCTATCTAATAGCCGGATTGCTGCTGGGAATAGCCTTCGGATTTAAGCCAACCAATGCGCTCTATGTTTTGTCGGCTGCTATCGTTTTCTTCTTTTCCGTCAGAAAAAACCCGCTCAAAAACACTTTTATAATCGGCACGGCCGGCCTGGTCGGCATATTAATATCAGGCGGTCCCTGGTATTTGGAAATGTGGGAGCGGTTCCAAAACCCGTTTTTCCCGAATTTCCCTGAAATTTTCCCGGGCGATTACGCCAATCCGGATTTTGACGCCTATACCCATTGGGTACCCCATTCCTTGGGCGGCATATTAATCGATCCGATCAAGTCGGCCTTTAACCCTTTTACCATTAATGAGCATCCGTTTTTCGACGCCCGCTCCATTGTTTCCTATGTTGGCGCCTTCATACTTATGGGGCTTTGGTTCATCAGAAAAAGATTTGAAAACCTGCAGGACCGCCGGGTTTTCGGTTTGGCCATCGCAGTTATAATCGGGTTTTGGCTCTGGTCCTGGAAGTTTTCCGTTTTCAGATATGGTCTGGCTTACTGGACTTTGGCGCCCATCCTTGCGGGTTTGATCATTTTCGGGGTTACATCCGGAAAAGATTGGCGCCGCCGGGGACTGGCATTGTTTATTGCCGGCGTTTTGCTGATGTTGGCGTCTACGTCACCGCCGCTGCACAAACGAACGCCGTGGCCGGAACAATCAGAGGCTTATATTACGGCCGAGTTACCCGCCGAATATGACTATGAAAATGCAATGATTATATATGCAGGTGCATGGTCAGGAACATTTTTGGCTCCGTTTTTCCCTGAAAGCGTTCGCT
>CALJNJ010000297.1 GCA_937981945.1 uncultured Caulobacterales bacterium
AGTTGTCAGTCTGGACAATACCTCGCCCGTCCGGACTTTTTCATAATAGGCAGGGTTCAGTTTCAACAAATGTGAGTAAACAGAATTGCGTAGGTCTGCGATGACCCTTTGTCCCAGCGTATTGATCAAATAGGCCCGAATCGGTCCGACAAGGGCGTAAACGCCGACAAAAATGTAGGCAAATTTGAAATACGGTGACAAATCGGAGGCGCCGTCGACATTTATACGTGTGCAAATTTCAACGGTTTCATCACTGCCAAACCCGCAATCAATGATGATCTTGACCAGGACCGTCATCGCCAGAGTCGCGGCAGACGACAGAAAAAGAAAGATCAAAAACAAAATCAATCTACCGGGATATTGGGCTACAAACGGCCAAATATGCTTCAGCGGCTTGAGGGATCTGGACTTGCCGCGATGGCCGGTTTCCTGATCGATCTTCGCTGCATATGCTGCGCCGCCGCCGCGCTGATATTGTTTGGAGTTTTCGGTCATCGCCGGGTTCCTAGCGGATTTCGCGCGCCGGAAGACTGTGACAAAATAGACACGGCATACGCAAAAAATTTCATATCATTCAGTTTAGAGTGGTTAATTGTGATCTGATCGATAGGGTGGACAGTATAAAATATAATTCAAAAGCGGGAGAAAATTATGCGTTTAAAGTCAGTCTTATTATTGGCGGTTTCGACTTCGGTGATATCGTCCTTAGCCCCAACATCAGCCATTGCTCAAACAGTTGAAGATGAAGTGATCTCCGTCGGGACGCTCATTAAGCGCAAAGCCCAAGCGGATCGCGCATCGCCTGTTGCCACTCTTGGAGAAGCCGACATTGACATTAGCGGCGCCAAAAACATTGCCGATATTACGCAAACTCTGACCATTAATACCGGCGCGGAAAACAATCCTGATGCGTTTACGCAGGGCGGAACGACCGGCACGACCAATATCAATTTACGAGGATTGGGTGTTCAATCGACATTAGTTATGCTCAATGGCCGGCGGCAGGTTCTGTCCGCGGCAACGACGAATGGCGGGTTTCAGTTTGTTGATACCTCATCCTTAGTGCCGCTAATCGCCGTTGAAGATATTGAAATCCTCAAGGACGGCGCATCGGCCACTTATGGTTCAGATGCGGTTGCCGGCGTGGTCAATTTTTCGACCCACGATAATTATGACGGTATTAAGCTGAGCGCCGACTATCAGACAGTCGACGGCTATGATTCCGATGAAATTCTTTTACAGGGCATGATCGGTAAAGAGTTTGATCGCGGCAATATTATGGGCGCCATCAGCTATACGGATCGTAGCCCGTTGACCACGGCTGAGAAACGCCTGTCCCGGCCGCAAGATGATACGTCTTCGCTTGGGAACCCCGGGGCTTATATTCCGATGTCCGGAGGATTGGCCGGTATTCCTTTAATTGACCCCGGCTGTGCCGACCAGGGCGGTTTCCCGACCATTTTAGGCCCGAATGTTGCAGGTCTGGATATTGGTCTTTGTGGATTTGACTTCGGTGATTTCTTTAACTTGGTCGCCGAAGAAGAGCGTTTGAACGGTTTGCTGCAAGCCAGTTTTGATCTGACCGATAATATTTCTTGGATGGCTGATTTTACTTATGCTGACAATTCGGCTGTTCGCGGTAACTCGCCGTCATTCCCGTTCCTGCAATCAGGTTTTGTACCGTCATCTCATCCGAACTATTTACCGACGCTTTCCGCACTGGCACCGGACGGCGCAATCTTCTTCGGTCGCGCCTTTGGTAATGGCGGTGTAGTTTCTCCGAATGAACAAAACTCAGAAACTTACCGTTTCTCAACCGAGCTTGACGGAAGCTTGAATGACCGCATGGATTGGCGCCTGTCATTTATCCGCGGTGAAAACAATCACACGGTTGCCACTGATGATACGGTCACCAGTCGTTTCCGTTGTGCTTTGACGGGAACTTGTACGGCCATTGGCGGTCCGGCCGGTTTCTTTAATCCGTTTTCGTCATCTTTCGATACGGCGCCGAACAGTCCTGAGATTGAAGATTATGTCATCGGCACGGCTTTCCGTGACCTGACGTCAACGCTCAACGTAGTTGAAGGTGTTGTCAGCCGGGAAATGGGCGGCGGCGCCGCGCTTGCTTTGGGCGTGCAATACCGCAAAGAAGAATATGTCGGGGAATTTGACGCGATTTCAAATGCTGATGATTTCGGCTTCCTGATCGGTGAGCAGGATTACAGCGGTGAACAGGACATTTTGGCCATTTTCGGTGAAGCGATCATTCCCGTTTCCGATGAAGTTGAATTTCAGCTGGCAGGCCGATTTGAAGATTATGGCGGCAATGTCGGCAGTACATTTGATCCGAAGGCAGCGGTTTTGGTACGCCCTACGGATAGTCTGTCTCTCAGAGGCTCTGTTTCAACATCATTCCGCAGCCCCACAGTCTATCAACAACAGGGACAAGGGACCGCATTGGTACAAGTCAGTGACCCGGTCAATGGCGGCGCAAATGCATTTATTGCGGCGCGGAGCCTGGGTTCGGAAGATCTAAAACCTGAAACATCAACGGCCTTTAATGTCGGGGCAAGTTGGGAACCTGTCGAGAGCTTGGAAATCGACTTGGACTATTTCGACTTTAGTTTTGAAGACGTTATTATCCCGGAAAACCCACAAGCAATTATCAATGAGGACCCGAACGGCCCTCAGATTATTCGAGCCGGCGGTTTACCGACCGGGACGATTGTCCGCGTGAACGCAAATTACGTCAACGCATCATCGGTTGACACAAGCGGTATTGATTTCAGCGCCAAATATACAGCTGATACGGATATGGGTCTGATTGTTCCGTTTATCTCAGGAACATATGTGACCAAATATGATCTGGATGATCCGCAAGCCGGAAAAGTTGACGGTGCGGGCCAACGGAACTTCAGTAATTTTGGTACCTCCGTTCCGGAGCTGCGCTTTAATGCCGGTGTCGGATGGCAAAAAGGTATTCACACCATTAATGTGTTTGCCCGCCACATCTCAAGCTTTGATGATGATCAGAACCAGGACGATGAGGGGAATAATCTCGAAGTTGATTCTCAAACCACTTATGACGCTCAATATAAAGTTAATCTGGGCGATTTGATTGAGAACGAATTTACGGAAGGCATGACCCTGACTTTAGGTGCTCGGAACATCACGG
>CALJNJ010000298.1 GCA_937981945.1 uncultured Caulobacterales bacterium
GCTGATCGAGTTTGACAGCCAAAATTACGCCACGGTTTCCGGTGTTGACGGTTTCTCTGACTATCCGGCCAGCGTGATCAGCGGCGATACGGTCACGGACGCGTCCGGCCTGAATTACGAACAAAATGACGGCGGCTTCTCCTTCCCGAATGTGGGCGAGGGCGAATATGTTATCCAAGTTGTGCCGCCGGAAGGTTATAATTTCGCGTCGGTTCTGCCGCCGGATGTTATTGATGCCAATACAGGCGCCGGCTACTATATTATTGACGGGTCTTTCGGGCAGCCATTTGAAGTCAGCGAAGACGGTTATATCCGTATGGATATTCCTCTGGACCCTGAGTCAGATCTGGTTCTCAGCAAAGTGGCCGACCGGACAAGTGGCGATGTGGGTGACTACATTAATTACACGGTCACGATCCAAAACTTCGGACAGACAACGGCGCCGGTTCAATTATTTGATACACTGCCCATCGGCTTTCGCTATGTGGACGGAACATCTCTTCAGGATCAGCTCAATATTGATGATCCTGAAATCTCTGATGATTCAACTCTGATTACATATCCGATCGGCATGATCGGACCCGGCGAATCTGTTTCGCTCAGCTATGCGCTGTTAGTGGGGCCCGGCGCCCATTTGGGTAATGCCGTCAATGAAGCTGTCGTGCGCGACGCTGACGGTGACCCGCTCTCCAACACAGCCCGCGCCGCTATTGAGCTGCGCGAGGACTTACTGCGCTCAACCAGCACGGTAATCGGACGCGTATCTGAAAAGTCTTGTGACGGTGATGAGGACTGGGTTCGCGAAATCAAGCGCGGCGAGGGTGTAGAAGGCGTCCGTCTTTATATGGAAAACGGCGCTTATGCGGTCAGTGATCCTGACGGTCTGTACCATTTCGAAGGTGTCAGCGAAGGCACTCATGTCGTTCAGGTTGACGAAGAAACCTTACCGCAAGGCTATGACATCATGGTTTGCGAGGCCAATACGCGTTACGCCGGCAAGGGCAATTCAAAATTTGTCGATGTGCAGGGCGGCGGTATTTGGCGCGCCAATTTCTATCTGAAACAAACCGGCGAAACGGCTGAGATTGTCGAAGAAGAAACCTTCAACGATACGACCGAATATAAGCAATATGATGATGTCTGGCTCAATGGTCAGGACGACAGTGTCGAGTGGGTCTATCCGCTGACGGAGCGCACACCGTCCAAGCCGTCTGTTAATATCGGGATTAAGCACCCTGTTGACGGCAAGGTCGAGCTGACCCTTAACGGCCGCAAAGTCCCGGCCGTCAATTTGATGGGCCGCGACACGGATAACGAGCGCACGGTAATGATCAGTCGCTGGCGCGGCGTTGATATTCTTGACGGTCGCAATGAATTTGTCGCCGTCGTTAAAGACGGTAACGGCCGGGTTCTGGAAACTCTGACCGAAGAGATTTGGTTTGCCAAAAATATTGCCAAAGCTGACATGGTTGTTGACCGGTCCGTTTTGGTCGCGGATGGCCGCACGGCGCCCGTTCTGGCGATCCGTCTGGAAGACGAAAGCGGACGTCCGGTTCATGCCGGCCGCTTGGCAAAAATCGATATTGAAGCGCCTTACCGTCTCTATGATGAGACCGGTGAGAAATACCTTCAAGAGCAATCACATGATCTGATTGCGCCTTTGTCTGCCCGGACTGACATCTCTGTCGGCCCTGACGGTATGGCGATGGTGAAACTCGAGCCAACCCTGCAAACAGGTAAGGTTACGGCAATTGTCACGCTCGATACCGGGCGACAAGTGCCACTCTACTTTTATCTGGAACCGGAGAAACGTGACTGGATCGTTGTAGGGTTGGCCGAGGGATCATTGGGTTACAATACGGTGATGGATAACGCCGTCGGTCTGACGGATGACGATGACGCGTTTTCTGACGGCCGTGTAGCTTTCTTTGCCAAAGGTCTGGTCAAGGGCAATTGGCTCATGACCCTGGCTGTGGACACGGATAAGCGCCGCGGTGACCGCGATGGGGACTTTGCCGAAGAAATCGACCCGAACGCCTATTACACTTTATACGGCGACCGGTCTTATCAGGAACTAGAGGCCCAAAGCCGCTATCCTGTCTATCTAAAGCTCGAGAAGAAGTCGGCTTACGCTTTGTTCGGTGACTTTGACACGAATATAACAGAAGGCCGTTTGACGTCCTATAATCGCCGCCTCTCAGGTCTTAAAGGCGAATATATTTCCGATGACCTTCAGGCGCTTGGCTTTGTCGCCGAGACCAATCAGGGTTTCGCCAAGGATGAGCTGCCGGCGGATGGTACCAGCGGCAATTATCAGCTGTCACATTCACGGATTTTAGCCCAGTCGGAAACCGTTACAATTGAAACTCGCGATCGTCATCGCCCGGACATCGTTCTCGATAGCCGTGAGCTTGTCCGATATTTGGATTACACGCTGGATTACCTAACAGGTCAGATGATTTTCCGTCTGCCGGTTGACGTCAGCGATGCTAATTTCAATCCGAATGTTATCGTTGTGGATTACGAAACCTCCGAAGATGCCGAGCGCAATCTGACGGCCGGCGGACGGGTCCAAGTTACCCATGGCAAAATTCGCGCGGGGACAAGCTTTGTTCACCAAGAAGGTAATCCGGGCGTCGCCGGCGCCGAGTCCAATATGGCCGGCGTGGATGTGGTTGCTCAGGTCACGGATAATACTGAAATCCGTTTGGAATATGCGGTTACGGAAAACAAAGCGAATTCCGTTGAGAAAAACATCGCGGAAGGTTTCCTGGCCGAAGCTATTCATACATCTGAGACGGTCAATGCCGAAGCTTACTACCGGGAAGAAGAACGCGGTTACGGATTGGGTCAAACCAATTCCAATACGTCCGGTTTCCGCCGCTACGGCGTCAAAGCCAATGTGCGCGTCAATCAATTCGAAGACGAAGAAACCGGCCGCCGCGGATCGCAAAGTATTGAAGGCACGGCCTATCACGAAGATAACTTTAATACCGGCGGTTCCCGCGAAGTTGCCGAAGTCACGGCCCGTCATACCGGTGAGACTTTATCTGCCAGCGCCGGATTGCGCGTCGGCAAAGATGAGCTGCCAAATGGCGAAGAGCGTGATTCTCTGCTGGCGATTGCCGGCGCGAGCCTGCGACTGCCGGAACATGGCGCAACCTTCAGTGTCACCCATGAGCAGCCGCTTTCGGGCAAGGACGAAGTTACAAATTACCCCCAGCGCACAACACTGGGCGTTGATAAGACTTTGGGTGAGAAATCCACGGTCTCAATCCGTCATGAACTTCTGGACGGCGCCAATGCCTCCGGTCAAAATACGGTTATTGGCGTCTCAACCTCTCCGTGGGAAGGGTCGTCCATCACAGGATCAACAGATCTTCTGACCAATGATTCAGGTCGCCGCTTGGCGGGTACAGTGGGTCTGGATCAGCAGGTGAAGCTGAGCAAAAACTGGTCCGGTTCCGTGGGTGTTCGTAACCGCAGAGTTTTGGATCAAAACGGAACTTATGTGGATATTTCCGCTGACGCGGCTGTTTCGCCTCTGGAAGAAAACGAAGACTTTATGTCGGGCTATGTGGGCGCGAGCTACAGAACCGATGAAACGTCAGTGTCGGCCCGCGTGGAAATGCGCGACTCTTCACAAGGGGATACATTTATCGGATCCGTTGGCGCGGCGCGGGAATTGTCTGAGACCCTGTCATTAGCCGGCTCCGTTCGCGCCATTTCGCAAAACCCGGACGAGCTTGGCGTTGAAACCACCGAGCGTGCTGATGCCCGCTTTGGGGTTGCTTGGCGACCGCGCGGCGAAGAGACAGTTATCTTTGATCGACTGGACGTCAGCTATAATCACGACGCTTCCGGCCGTACCAGCAAGAAAATTGTCAATAATCTCGCGGCCAATACGATGATCAGTGATCGCTGGCAATTGTCCGCCAATCACGGCGTGAAATATGTGCGCGAAGACATCGCCGGTAAAAAGCTGGATAATTTCACCCATTTGATCGGCGCTGAAACCCGCTTTGATATTACGGAAAAAATTGACCTCGGCTTTGCCGGCTCGGTTTTGACCAATGGGGAAAACACATCTTACAGCTTTGGGCCGTCTATCGGTGTTTCACCGGCCAAAGATGTCTGGATCAGCGCCGGCTATAATTTTGAAGGTTATAAGGATGATGATTTCGCGGCCGCCGAATATAACCGCGAAGGTGTCTACCTGAAACTGCGGATCAAATTTGATCAAAATTCTGCCCGCGGATTACTGCGTGAAATTTCGCCTGCTTCTGATGTGGTGGGAACAAGCAGCGTTAAGCCGCAATCTTTCTCGACGCCTTAACCGGTTTTGGCGAGTTTCGCCGGGCTGATGTTTAAGACAAAACGCACGCCCTCAAATAATGCTTTGGAACCGACGGGTTTGGTCAGGAACAAGTCGACACCGGCAACCATGCATCTGGCATTTGTTTCCGGCGAATTATCAGCCGTAATCGCAATGATTGGAATGTTCGCATAAGGCTTGCCTGAGCTGCGAATGGCCTTCGTGGTTTCAATGCCGTTTTTACCCGGCATGCGCACATCCATAAACACCATATCAAACCCGCCCATATCCAGGGTTTTGAGCGCGTCAGCGCCGTCAAAAATCCCGAAGGTTTTACAGCCCTCGGGCTCAAGATATGATTTCAAAACTTCCTGACTGGAAATATCATCTTCAATAATCAGAACTTCGCGGCCCTTAAGAAAGCCTGAGGGTTTGACTTTGTTTTTGGGTTCCATAATGGCGGCCTCAGAGACCGGCAGTGTCAGCGTCGCTTCCGTTCCCCGGCCTTGCTTGGCATTAATGCTCAGTTTCCCGTTCAGCGCTGCCGCGACGTCCCGCGTGATTTTGAACGGTAAAATGGATTCATGACCGTCCAAATCGGCTTGATCAACAGGGCCGTCCAATTGAGCGGCTGCCTCGGCATTCAGGCCGCCGCCGGTATCGGCGACGATCAATTTCAAGGTCCAATCTTTATCTTTAATTTTCTCGCCGGTCACATGCATATGGACCCGTCCGGCCTCCGTGCTTTGG
>CALJNJ010000299.1 GCA_937981945.1 uncultured Caulobacterales bacterium
TACCGCTGGAGAGCGCAAAAATTGTATCCCGCCAATTTTCGCTTTCGCCTTCTTTGTAAAGATCGTCTGTTTTGACCATTATTTTGGGGTAATCCGTAAAAGCTGTCCGCCGTCTTTAGACTCCGTCAGAACCAATAGGGCCCCGTCCTGATCTGTTTTCACGTCCCGTATGCGCGCGCCTAAATCTGCAAGCAGACGGGTTTCACCTTTTGCTTTTGTGCCGTCGAGATCAATACGCCACACTGATCGGCCGACCAGCGCGCCGACAAAAGCATCGCCCTTCCATTCAGGGAACATATCTCCTTGATAAATAGTCAATCCGCTCGGCGCGATCGACGGGGTCCAATCATAGACAAACGGCTCGGTCCCGGCGTAGCTGCGGTGAGGCGTTATTTTGGCGCCGTTATAATCCGTTCCCGTTGTTGCCAAAGGCCAGCCGTAATTGGCGCCTTCTTTTATCAAATTGAGCTCGTCGCCGCCGCGGGGGCCGTGTTCATGGGCCCACAAATTGCCGGTCGAAGAATCAAAGGCAATGCCCTGCACATTGCGGTGGCCATAGGAATAAACATATGGATTAGCGTCGGCATTCCCGGCAAATGGGTTATCAGCGACCGGTTTACCGTCTCGGTCCATACGAACTATTTTCCCCAATTGGGATTTAAGGTTTTGCGCAGATTCCCTATAGGTAAACCCGTCTCCCAACGTCAGAACCAATGTGCCATCGGGCAAAAACACCATGCGCCCCCCAAAATGGGACCAGGTGTCTTTTTTCGCCGAAGTAAAAATAATCCGGCCGTCCGTCAATTTGTCACCGTCCAGCGTGCCCCGATAAACAGCCGTACTGTTTTGAAGCCGCGTTTTCTCCACAAAGGACAGTGATAAAAAGACTTCGCGGCTTTCAGCAAAATCAGGTGCCAAAACGATGCCCATTAATCCCCCTTGGCCTTTGACATGAAGAGACCCGCGCGGAAATCCCGAAATGTCTAAGACTCCGCCGATTTCCCGAGTTTGCCCGTCCTTGATATGCTTGAGGCCGCCCTCAAACTCAGTGACCAAATAGCTGCCATCCGGCAAGGTCGCCACGCCCCAGGGCTTCTTGAGCTGATCAGATATGGTTTCAACCGTCAGGTCGGAAGACGATAAATCCGTAATTTCCGGCGCCGGCTGCGGCTCCAAACAAGCCGACAACATCAGAGCGGATATAAGCGCAAATTTTCTCAATCGAAACTCCATGATTGACCGATGCCGTCAGTTTAGGCCATTCTGAGACCGGTACAAGGACAGACTATGATCAGGTTTTTAAAAACGTATCTATTTCCGCTTATTTTGGCGGCCGCCGCCACGGCAATATTGGCCACAATAATGCAAACTCAGCGCGTGATTTCCGCGCTTAAGGACGCGGGCGGGACCGTATCGGGGAGCGAGCGTATCTCCATGACCCTATACGATGCTCAACATTTAGGGTCATTGTACTTTGTTTTTATTTTTATTGCGCTTTTGGTTGCGCTCACCGTCGCTGCTTTTATCGCTCGCCGAAAAGCGGGTATTGCCAAATACATTTATATGGGCGCCGGGTTTGTCGCCATGTTCGTTATGCTGTTTTTGATGAAAAAGGCTTTTTTCGATGTCCACATTATAGCCGGTGCTCGGGATGGACTTGGTCTGATCTTACAGGGATTGGCCGGCGCTATTGGCGGCTATGTCTTTTGGCGACTTCGCCGTCCTGGTTTAACGGATAATCTATAAACCGCTGTCGATAAGCCGGATCTATGTCAAAGTTTAAGGCAATAGTTTCCAGATGGCTCATTGCGCCCGAAAGAATATGAGAAATTTTTGCATCAGATAGTTCTTTGTGGGCCTTAGGATTCTCCGTACGCCGTTGGGACTCCCACGCGCGGAATTGGTCCATAATCATGTTTTCTAACTTCGTTCGATAAGACGGGTCTTTCAAACTATCTTCATTTAAGTGCTCTGCTTCCTTTAAGGCTATTTCGATAGACAATGAAGCAGATTCGAAACCGCCCCAAAGTCGCGGTGGTGGGCCTGTCTTTCGAGACTCCGGGTTTATGGAGTTAGCTGGATTTGCATAGGGAGCTCCGCAATTTTGAGATAGTATGAACGGTATTTGCCGAGCCCGATTGAGCATGTTTGCATCGGACATCAAGTGGCACACATCGGTTTCTGTCGGGCAGTACAGAGCTAATTGTTTCGGCGTTACTATACCCACTTGATATGTATCGATGCTATCAGAAAGCCTGAATTCCGGTGCCAGGCCAATTGTTAAAATACGATCATCAAGCTTACCGCGAACAACCATTTCGGCAATAAATCTATATTCTGTCCAACTATGGTATTCTTTGCCCAAACGGTCCTTCCGGATTCCTTTTCTATCCAGTATCTTTCCTTCGAATACTACGTCTGCCAATAACAATTTATCCAAGCGTAAAGGATTTGTGTTTTCATCCCAGCAAGCATAAGCAGGGATAGCCGTAAATACGCTAACACCGAAAACGAGAAATGTTCGAATACATTTTCTGAAGACAACGTTCATGAACCAAACTTTGGACGTAATGACGGTTCCCGTCAAAGGCGAAATACAGCGGACCTATCTCAGTAAACTTCCCAAATTCAAGAAAACGGTCAGAATAATGCTGACGAGAAGCATGGCTTTCCAAGGAAAAAATACTTTCACCCGCGGTCGATTACCGGCCTCTGTGTCCCGGGCCTGTTCTTCCATTTTTTCTTGTATTTTATCAAACGTTCGGCGGCTCGCATTTGGGAAAAGGCGCGGCAAAATATTAAGAGCCAATGTCAGAACCACGGACGCTATTATAGAATAGAGGACGAAGTTCTGCACGGCTTTTAAGTGTTCATGCTGTCAAAAAATTCTGAATTCGCTTTGGTGTCTTTGAGCTTGGAGAGTAAAAACTCAATGGCGTCCATAGTTCCCATTGGATTGAGAATTCGGCGCAGAACAAATGTCTTCTTAAGCTCTTCCGGCGGCACTAACAGCTCTTCTTTTCTCGTGCCTGACTTTGTGACGTCAATGGCCGGGAAGATCCGTTTGTCAGAAACTTTGCGGTCCAGAATAATTTCGCTGTTACCCGTCCCTTTAAATTCTTCAAAAATAACTTCATCCATACGGGACCCGGTTTCGATCAAGGCCGTTGCAATAATAGTCAATGATCCGCCGTCTTCAATATTCCGCGCAGCACCGAAGAAACGTTTCGGACGTTGCAGAGCATTGGCATCAACACCGCCGGTCAAAACCTTACCGGAGCTTGGCACAACCGTATTATAGGCGCGGCCCAGACGGGTAATTGAGTCCAGCAGAATGACCACATCTTTGCCGTTTTCCGTCAGGCGTTTGGCTTTTTGAATAACCATTTCAGCGACCTGGACGTGGCGGGTTGCCGGCTCATCAAATGTGGAGCTGACAACTTCTCCTTTAACGGAGCGCTGCATATCCGTGACTTCTTCCGGGCGCTCGTCGATCAATAATACCAAGACATAACATTCCGGGTGGTTTGCTTCGATGGAGTGAGCAATATTTTGCAGAAGAACGGTTTTACCGGTTCGGGGCGGCGCTACAATCAGGGCCCGCTGACCTTTTCCGATCGGCGCAACGATATCAATAATGCGTCCTGAAAGATCTTTACGCGTCGGATCTTCAATTTCCATTTTCATCCGCTCATCGGGATATAAAGGCGTCAGATTATCAAAATGTGCTTTGTGGCGGGCATCTTCAGGACTGGCAAAGTTTAAGCTTTCAAGCTCAACCAGCGCAAAATAACGCTCATTATCACGAGGGCTACGAATTTTACCGGTGACCGTATCACCTGTTTTAAGACCAAACTTTTTAATCTGTTTCGGGCTGATATAAATATCATCCGGACCCGGCAGATAATTAGCTTCCGGCGCTCTTAGAAATCCAAAACCGTCCTGCAGAACTTCAACCACACCGCCGCCGTGAATGGTAATATCCCGTTCTTCGGCAAGCTCTTTCAAGATCGAGAAAAAGATATCCTGCTTGCGCATGGAGCCGGCATTTTCTACGCCCACTTCTTCGGCAAAGGCGATAAGGCCCGCCGGTTTCATGGCTTTTAAATCATCTAAAGAGATGGATTCGATATTTTCGAGGTCTATTTTGTCTGTCATTTTTAAAGGTCTACAATTGGGAAAGGGAAGCGGATGAAAAAGTAATAGGGAATATCCGCAAAAGAAGCCGAACGGCCTGACTTTTGCCTATATGCACTTAGTTTTTGTCCGTCAACCCTTTTAAAACGGTTCTATGACGGCCAAAATAACAATAATAATGGTCGCAATGGCGGGAACTTCATTAAAGGCGCGGAAAAATTTTTCACTTTTCGGGCGTTCACCGGCCTCAAATCTTTTACGCATTTTCGATAAAAATCCGTGATACCCAAAAAGCGCAAACACCAAAAGAAGCTTCAAATGTAGCCAACCCTGACCCGTCCAAGCATCCTGTCTGAGCCATAGAAGCGCCAAACCGAAAACCAGTGCGGCGATCATAGCCGGGTTCATAATAATTCTGAAAAGTCGTTTTTCCTGGAGCTTTAAAGTCTCATCCAGCTCTCCGCCAAGCTGAGCCCCCGAATGATAAACAAATAGCCGCGGCAAATATAAAAGCCCCGCCATCCAAAAGATAACAGCAATAATATGAAAAGCCCTCATCCACTCATACATATTGCCCGTCTCCCGTTCTGACGTGATTGATCACGGCTAATACGTTTTCAGGTTTTACGTCGGGCGCTACGCCGTGTCCCAGATTAAAAATATGGGGCCCTTCCAACGATTCCAAAACATTTTGAACCGAAGATCTGAGTGTGTCTCCCCCAATGCGTAGTGCCAAAGGATCAAGGTTTCCCTGTGTGGCAATATTTTTTGTCAAAAGAGATTTAAACTTTTTGACCGGTACATCCGTCCCAAGCGCGCAAGCGCTAATATCCAATTGATTGGCATATCGGACAGCATTCAGCCCGGCGCCGCGGGGAAATCCCATAATCGGAACGTCTATACCGGCCTCTCTGACCAAGCGTATAATTGTTTCCGTAGGTTTTATGACAAGCCGATCAAATAAATCAGGCGCCAAATTTTCAGCCCAACTTTCAAATATCTTCAATACATCTGCGCCGGCTTTCGCTTGTCTGATCAAATATTCGGCGCTGGCGACCGCAATGGATTCAAGCAGAAGATCCATGTCGGATCTATGTTCGTAGGCAAACCGCTTAGCTATTTCCTTTTTCGGACTGCCGCGACCTTCAATCATATATGTTGCAACAGTCCAGGGACCTCCGCAAAATCCGATCAGCGTTTTATGGCTTTCCAAATTTGATCTGACATTTGAAAGGGTTTCATAAACCGGTTCGAGAACGCTCATATCAGGTTTAAAAGATCTGATATCCTCAATCGTAATAGGATCAAGAACCGGTCCGGTACCTTTTATAAAATCAACTTTTCGGCCAAGCGCAATGGGAACCAATAAGATATCCGCAAATAAAATTGCGGCATCCATGTCATAACGACGAATAGGCTGTAAGGTAACTTCAGCTGCCTTATTCGGCGAAAAACAAAAATCGATGAAATTTTTTGTACTCGCCCGAACTTCCATATATTCAGGCAGGTGTCGACCTGCCTGGCGCATCATCCAGATCGGATACGGTGTTACGGGTTTGCCCGCTAAGACTTTCAGTATGGCTTGGGTCACGGATATATATCTAGTTATACGGCCCTGTTTTGTCTCCCCTCAAATAAATATATTTAGTGGTAATAGTAATAGGGCTTGTGGATGTGTGGATGAAATTAACCTTTGGGTAAGGAAGTTTAATATCCGCTTAATCTTAGACTTTTTATTAAATTGTTATTTTGTGAATTGAATTAGGGGAAAAATAAGAATTGGGCCAAAAAACTAAAAAGATCCGTAACATAAATGTGAATAATTCCGGGGAAAATTTTTGGGATAAAAATTATTCATAGGTTTCCCTGTGAGGGGATAAAAACATTTACAGAATAGAATTTTCTCGGATTAACTTGAAAAACAATACTCTTGTTTCGGCGACTTCTCGTCACAAAATTATCGCTTGTGGGGAAAAACGAATAAGTTAAGAATTTACTCCGTGAGCAATCGTAACAAAAACATCGCCGTCTATTTCCATGTCCACTTAGTTTCTGATTCAACCGGAGAAACGTTGGTGGCTATGATGAAGGCCAGCTGCGCTCAGTTCAGGCACGCTACGCCTCTGGAACATTTGCACGCTTTGGTCCGAACTGAAGAACAAATGAGCAGAACCATCCATGATATTGAGATCAAACCCGGCGTCGTTCTCTATACGATTGCCAATCCGGATCGCCGAAAAATGCTCGAAGAGTTTTGTGCCGATCGGCGGATTCCCGCTATTTCAATTCTGGATCAATCACTAGCCATGCTCGGGCGCTATCTCGGAGCATCGGTGACCCATGAGGTCGGCGCGCAGCGAACTCTTGATAATGAATATTACGACCGGATTGCGGCGCTGGACTTTGCCATGGCCCATGATGACGGACAAAATGTGACCGGGCTTAAAAATGCCGATATTGTCCTTTTGGGCATTAGCCGAACGTCAAAAACGCCGACCAGTATTTATCTCGCCAATCGCGGGTTTAAGACCGGAAATATTCCGCTGGTACCGACAGCCCCGCTGCCGGTTATTCTGGAAACGTTTACGGACCCGTTTATTGTTGGCTTGGTGGCGAGCCCGGACCGGATTGCCCAAATCAGAACCCAAAGATTAGTGGGGCTGAACGAAAAAGGCACAACTGATTATACGGATATTGATAAAGTCCGGGATGAAATGCGCCAAGCCAAGCGAATGTTTGTCAAAAAGGGCTATCCCGTTGTCGACGTAACGCGCCGCTCCATTGAAGAAACCGCCGCAAAGATTATAACCCTGTATCACAAGCAAAAGTCAGACAGGTCATAATGCGCATTATTTTAGCCTCCGGCAGTGCCATAAGAAAACAAATTATGGAAGACGCCGGATTAGATTTCGAGGTCATTGTCAAACCTGTTGATGAAGGCGCCATAAAGGCGACCATGTTGGCGGAGGGGGCAAAAATTCGCGACATTGCCGACGCTTTGGCGGAGGCGAAATCCAAACGGGTCAGCCTGTCGGAGCCGGGCTTGGTTATTGGCGCCGATCAAATCATGGAAATGGACGGACGCCTGTTCGATAAGCCCAAAACCATTGAGGAGGCCCGAGAGCGCTTGATAGAAATGCGCAGCAAAACTCACCGGTTAATCGGCGCCGTTGTAATTTGCGAAAACGGACGGCCTGTTTGGCGCCATATGTCCAAAACGGTTTTGACGGTTCGTCCGTTCAGCGATGCGTTTTTAGACGACTATATAAAAGAAGAGGGGGAGCTTTTAACTAAAAGTGTCGGCGCCTACCGCTTTGAAGGGCGCGGATCCCAACTGTTTTCTTCGGTTGAAGGAGACTTTTTCTCTATATTAGGGTTATCTTTACTGCCGGTGCTTGATTATTTGAGGGAACGAAGGGCTGTTTTAACGTGACTGTGCCAATTCCAAAATTAGCCGGAGTCTGCGGCTGGCCCATCCACCATTCTCTCTCGCCCATTATTCATACACACTGGCTAAGAGAAACAGGCATTGCCGGAGCTTATGTCCACTTCGCGGTTCGCCCGGACGAAGCTATCCATGCCTTTAAATCTCTAAAACACACATCGATCGCCGGCGTGAACGTGACCCTGCCATTGAAAAAGCTTGCCTATGAAGCGGCCGATATTGTCACGCCGGATGCGGAGCGCTTGGGTGTCTCGAATTGTCTCTACAAGAAAAACGGCCGCCTGATTGCTCACAATACGGACCCGGAAGGATTTGCGGCGCCATTACTGAAGCGGCGCAGCCCTAACCTCATTATGAATATGCCGGCATTGGTCATCGGAACCGGCGGCGCTGCGCGCGCTGTTATTGGGGCACTTTTAAACTTGAACTGCCCTGAGATTAGGGTTTGCGGCCGAACGGATGAAAAAGCTGAAAACTTGGTGAGAGAATTTAATCTCCCAAGCCTGTATGCGGTCGGCTGGCGACATCGAAACTTGTCACTCCCAACAGCGGGATTAGTGATCAATGCCAGTTCCGCGGGCATGAAGGGATTTCCCGATTTGGACCTGGATCTGACCGGTGCGCGTCCGGACACTTTTATATATGATCTGGTTTACACGCCTATTCGAACAGGCCTTCTAAAACAGGCTGAAATGAGAGACCTGCCTCATATTGGCGGTCTTGAAATGCTGATCGGGCAGGCCAAGCCGTCTTTTAAACTGTTTTTCGGACAAGAGCCCAAAGAGGGTTCAGACCCGAGCCCGCTTTTACTGAAAGCCCTTTAAGGAATGACCGCAAATTCCATGATTGTTCTGGGATTGACAGGGTCAATCGGCATGGGAAAAACGACGACCGCTCAAATGTTTCGGGACGCCGGGTGCCCGGTGTTTGATGCTGATGCCTGTGTTCACGGTCTTTATAACGCCGGCGGCGAGGCTGTGCCCCTAATCAAAGCTGTGTTCCCGGATGCCATATCAGACGGCATAGTTGACCGAAAAATTTTGGGCGGTCACATGCGAGCAGATCCCATAAATCTGAAAGTTTTGGAAAGTTTCATTCATCCTATGGTCGAGCGAAAAAGACAGGTTTTTTTCGAAACGGCAAAAGCCTCCGGCGCCGATGTGGTAGTTTTGGATGTGCCTCTTTTATTTGAAACGGGCGGCGACCAAAAAGTTGATAAAGTAATCGTGGTAACAGCGCCGGCAGAGGTTCAGAAAAAGCGGGTCATGGCGCGCCCGGGCATGACGGAAGATTTGTTCAAGACCTTATTGGCGCGGCAAACGCCCGACGCCGAAAAAAGAATCCGTGCAGATTTTCTGATATTCACGGATAAGGGGTTGAACGCGGCCCGCGAACAGGTGCAAAAGATTTTGGAAGATATTCGAAACGGCACTTAAATTTATGTCAGGCAAACGGGAAATCGTTTTTGATACGGAAACCACGGGTTTTGATGCCTGGGGTGAAGACCGGATTACGGAAATTGGCTGCGTTGAAATTCTGGACTTAATTCCGACCGGAAACACGTTTCATACCTATTTGGATCCCAAGCGGGATATTCCTGAAAAGGTCACGGAGATCACAGGGCTGACCAGAGAGTTTTTGGACGGAAAGCCTTTGTTTTCCGACAAAGCGCAAGAATTTTTGGACTTTGTCGGTGACGCGCAATTAGTGGCGCATAATGCTGAATTTGATATGGGTTTCGTTAATGCAGAGCTTGTTCGCGCGGGGCGAGAGCCCGTGCCGGCCAAACGCTTTACGGACACATTAAAAATCGCAAGAGCAAAATTTCCGGGCTCGCCGGCGTCACTGGACGCGCTCTGTAAGCGGTTTGATATTTCTCTGGCAAGCCGTGACAAGCACGGGGCTTTGGTTGATGCGGAGCTTTTGGCGCGGGTATATTTGGATCTTTCGGGCGGACGTATGCGCCGCTTTGGCTTTGACGATAAAAAGGACACAGCCATCCAAACGACCTTGGTGTCTGTGGCAAAGCCGCGGCCGGTTCCTTTACCGGTGCGCTTGTCTGAAACAGAACAGGCATCGCACAGAAAATTTATGGAGAAGATTGGCGGGGACGATCAAAAAACCGTCTGGCAAAAATATTGGGCCAGAGCGGCTGGCTGATTATTTTTCTTCGGCGGCTTCAGTGCTGGGATCTTCCGGCGCTTCTTCACCGGATTCTACCAAGATACCGTCGTTTGCAACCAGTCTGAGAATGGCTTCGGTCTTCACCTGATCAACGACATCGGCCAATTTATCGAGCCCGCTTTCAGATGACCCGTTTGCCACTTCGTCAAATGTAACTATTGAGCCGGTTTCGCCGTCAGGCGCAATAGTAATGGTCCAAACATCCGTGATGGCCATGGCCTGAAGCGGCCCGAACGGGGCATCGAATCTGATTTGTTTGCCGTCACTAATATAGAGGATGCGGCCGTGAATCACGGATCCGTCTGCCCATTCTTCTTTCCACAGTCCGTTGATCTTGGGATCAAGGCTCATATTCTGGACATCGCCCGAATAAGAATGATGCCACCATAGCGAAGGCTCAAGCAATTTGTCCCACAGCTCTTCCGGAGATAATTCGCTGGTAGCTTCTTGTTTTAGGGTGAAATGATCAGGCGATGATTTAATGACACCCGCGCCGGCAATTTGTGCTCCCGTCAGGGTTAAAATCAGCGCCGCAATATACTTTTTCATCAATAGCTCTCAAAAAACGAACGAGGACTATAACAAAGCCCGTCCAACAGAAGATGAACGGGCTTTATAAAACTGCTTAATGTTTATAAAGAATTAGGCCTGACCGGTTTCGGCTGCGCGCTTCATCAATTGTTCGCGAAACATGGCGACAAAATCCGGCGGATCAATCAACAGAGGCGGGAAACCGCCATTTTGGGTCATGTTGCCCATTATCTGACGGGCCTGCGGAAACAAAATTCGCGGACACTCAATCATGACCATTGGCTGAATTTCTTCCAAATTTACATTTTGAAAGGCAAACAGCCCGCCATATTCAAGTTCGGCGATAAAAGCGACTTCATCATTGCCCTGTTTGGCTTCTGCCTTAATCTTGATAATAACCTCAGCTGTGTCATCGGACAGCATTTGCCGCGTGGTTTCAAAATTGACATTGGTCGACGTGACCGGGTTTTCGCGGCGCAAAGATTCGGGCGCGCGCGGATTTTCAAAGCTTTGATCTCGGGTATATTGAGCCAAAACCTGAAGCATGGTGGATAATTGACCTTCTGCCGGCTCTGTGGCTTCCGGTGTTTCGTCTTTTTTCTTGGCCATGGGGCCGCTCCTGTTAAATCTGTTGCACTGTGCGCGCGGTCAGCTAACATAGGGTTTCTGTTCGGGCAACCGGTCAATGCCGCTTTCCGAAAATCTAGAAAGATAAAAAAACCATGATTTATGAAGTCATTTTATATGCGGCGATTGCGACGGTTGTCTGTGCCATGCTGTATTCTGTTTTAGGAAAGTCCACCGGACAAGGGCCTGAAAGCGCTTTAGATCCTAAGCAGTTCATGGCGCCCGACCCTGATGCGCAGCCTGCTGTTATAGACCCTATTGAGGAATATGGCGATTTTCCGGATATTGGCGTTATCCGCGGATTTGATCCGTCTTTTTCGCTCAATGTTTTCAAAGATAATGCCCAAGGTGCTTATGGCATGATATTGGAAGCCTATGCAGACGGCGACAGAGCTCTGCTGAAAGAATTGCTGACCCCAAAAGTCTATGATGTTTATGACGGCGCGATCGCTGACCGAGAGCGCAATAATCTGACTCAAATTACGGATTTAGCCAGGTTGATTGACACGGATGTGACGGCGGTCAAATGTGACGGCACGAATGCGCGGATTTCGGTTATGTTTGAGGCCGAGCTGGCGTCCGCCATGAAGGACGGTGAAGGTCAAGTTGTACAAGGCGATCCGGACATGCTGTCGCGCAGTAAAGAAGTTTGGTCATTTGAGCGCGATATGAAAAGCAAAAGCCCGAACTGGCTCTTGGCGGATGTGGCGCCGTCAGATGGCGGTCCAGAAGCAGACCCAACTCCGGACACCGAATAATCCATGAAAAATGTTTTGATTTTGGGGGGGGCAATTTTATGCCTCCTGCTCTCGGCCTGTGTAACGACCCCGACCCCGTCTGACCCGGCGCCTGAAACCGGTTCTGATCCGAGCACAAATACCGAAGCGCCGCCGGTCATCACAACACAACCGGAAATTACGCCGCCGCCTGCGAGCACAACAGAGACAATGCCGCCGCCTGTTATTGACAGTTTTCCGGGTCAAACCGGCCAGACGCAGCCGCCGATTATTTCTAAGGATATTTCCACCGCCTATGCTGATATTACCGGCTGGGACCGAGCAGATTTTTCCAAGGCCTTGATGTCGTTTCAGCGAGGCTGCGCCAAAATCATAGAGAAGACACCGACAGACGCCATGTCTTCGGATCAACCAAAGTTCGGGACGGCCTCTGATTGGATGGCAGCTTGTTCCATTGCATTGGCAACCCCGCAAACCGGCTCTGACGGGGCACGGCGATTTTTCGAAAGTGAGTTTTTGCCGGTGGTTTTCACGCCGGAAGAAACCGGAATGGTGACCGGATATTATCAACCGGAAATACAGACCAGACGCTATCCCACCGGCCCTTTCACAGAACCGATTTTGGCCGTACCGACAAATGCAGCAAGTACGACATTGCCGCGCAGCCGCATCACAGCTTCAACATCAGACGTCTTGGGGTATGGCCGTCCTATTGATGTGTTCTTTATGCAGATACAGGGCTCAGGGGTGATGGTGTTTGACGACGGGCAAAAAATGCGCGCAGCCTATGCCGCGAATAATGGCTATCCTTATACATCTATCGGAAGCGTTTTGATCTCCCGCGGAGAGATGACCAAAGACCAATCATCCAAAGACCATATTGAAAACTGGATGATCCAAGCAGGGCCCGAAAAGGCGCGGGCCCTCATGAATGAAAACAAACGATATATTTTCTTCAGGGCGGAAACGATCCTGCCGGGGGAGGGGCCGAAAGGCGCTATGCGTGTTCCGCTGACGGATATGGCCTCGATCGCGGTGGACCCGTCTTATTATCCGTACGGACTGCCGGTTTGGCTTGAACTTAAAGTGCCGACGGCCGCCGGTGATTACCGCGGTTCACAGACCGAGCTATTGGTGATTGCACAGGATACGGGCAAAGCTATTCGCGGGGCCAACCGTGCGGATCTGTATTTTGGATCAGGGGATAGCGCCGGCGAAAAAGCCGGTGTTATGAAACATCCGGCGCGCTGGACGATTCTTTTGCCTTTCCATCTCGCTTTGCAGTTGGCATCCCGAACCTAACCCCTTAAGCGCTTCATTTATGACGCGCATGAGCAATCATAAACTGGCAGGCCCTCTAACGGTTTTAGCGGGCGGTGTTTGTATTGGCTTTGCACCCATCGGGCTAAGGTTGGGTCTGGGGGATTTGGGGCCGCAAGCTATCGCGTTTTGGCGCTATTTGCTGGCCGTACCCATCTTGCTGGTCTTGGTTCTGGCTATCCAAAAGCGATTGCCGAAAAAGCCCAACAAAATCGTTATATTAGCCGGAATATTTTTTGCTTGCGATATCGCGCTTTGGCATTGGGGCCTGGCAATCACAACCGTTGCCAATGCCACATTTATAGTGAGCTTGGGAAATATTGGTGTTGGATTTCTGGCTTGGCTAATTCTGAAAGAGCGCCCGGCACCCATTTGGTTTCTGGCAGTTTTACTGGCGGTCATTGGGGCGGCAGGCCTTTCTCTGGGCGGGGGAGACGGCAGTAAGGGTGTGCTCCGAGGCGATTTATTGTCACTGGCGGCGGCG
>CALJNJ010000300.1 GCA_937981945.1 uncultured Caulobacterales bacterium
CGGGATCGTCCAGGTTTAACTTTCCCTCTTCGACCAAATCCATAATCAGGGCCGAGGTGACGGGCTTGGTCATGGAATAAATTCGGTAAACCGTGTCAATCTGCACCGGTTCACCGCGTTCCACATCTCTGAGACCGAACGCGTTTTTGTAGACGACTTTGCCCTCATCAAACACCAGGGCCGTTACGCCGGGTACATCGCCATTTTCCACGGCGCCGCTCAGCAGAGCATCCATGGCCGCACGATCAAATTTTTCAGATGACATTTGGCAGCTCACCAATAAGGCCGCACCGGCCGTTAATAACAGTCTCTTCAACATGGATTACCCATTGGGCACAATGAGGAATTTCTCGCCTGTTTTCTTGGCATTATAGCGCTTCATCACATCCGCATTAAGCGCCTCTGACAAGGTGATTTCGTCCGTGTAATGGCTGGCAAATGTGGTCGTGAGTTCATCAGCAACCCGCTTACGCAGGCGCATGGCCGTTTCCATGCCGGCCTTGGCCAGGAAATTCGGCAGCAGCCAACCACCGACGCCCCACGCCATGCCGTAACCCCGTGACAAAATGGTCGGCGAAACATCAAGCCCGCCGTAAAGATAAACCTGCTTATGGGCCACAGATCCGTAAATAGAATAAGCGCCGGGCGTGCGCGCCGCGGCTTGTTCCATAGCCGTCAAAATATCGGACGCTAATTGCCCGCCCCCTGTCGCGTCAAAGCCAAGGGTCGCGCCGGTTTCGTGAATGGCATCGATCAGGTCAGGCATATAGCTGTCGGAACTGCTGTTGACGATATATTTGGCGCCCATGGATTTGAGCATATCCACCTGTTCCTCACGGCGGACAATATTGATCAAATCAACGCCGTCTGCCTGACAGATACGGTTGAGCATCTGTCCCAAATTCGACGCCGCTGCCGTATGTACGATCGCTTTATGATCTTCCAGACGCATGGTCTCCAGAAAGCAAAGCGCGGTCAGCGGATTGACAAAACACGACGCGCCTTCTTTGGCCGTGTGCTCATCTTTTAGGGGCAATACCATCATGGCGTTGACCAAACGGTATTCGCCGTACATGCCGCCGCCCATAGCCGCAACGCGCTTGCCCATGAGGCTTTGAGCATAGTCGCTGTCGCCGGCAGCGACAACAACGCCCGCCCCTTCATTACCCACTTGCTGTGGTTGATTGATACGGCCCTTCATGATCTTCATGCCGTGGCCTGAAACCGGCGCAGACAGGACGATATCATTGCCGCTGCCGCTTGATGTGGCCTTACTCATATCGGTCCAGCCGAACATCACACCATGATCTGACGGGTTAATCGGCGTGGCCTCAACCTTGATCAGAATTTGATCGGATTTCGGCATTTTCAGTTCTTTTTCGACCAGCTCGAGACGCAATTCAGCGTCTTCGGTCACGGTCGACATCATTTGAAGATATGTTTTCGGAAGATCAGTCATGTTATAGGTCCTTATTCTTGATGATCGATTGATTTAACTAAGATGGCATCCACCTGCGCGCCGGCGATTCGATGTTCGGCAATATCCGCATATTCCGAAGATGTAATCCAGGCTTTCCACGCCGCTTTGGTGGGAAATTCAAGTAAAACGGAACGGGACGCATTCCAGTCGCCGGCGACCGGTAATGGTTCCCAATCCACACTCAGGATTTTGCCGCCAAATTTTTCAAACACGCCCATAAATTTTGCGGCATATTTGTCGTATTCTTCGCGGTTTGTAATGGTAATTTGGCCGATATGATAAACGCTCATGAGGAGGTCTCTTCAAAGGTTTTTTCAGGATGCATGCCGTCGACATAACCCATAAAAAAATCATGGATATTATAACCGATTAATTCGCGCACACGCTTGGGTAATTTGGCGGCTTTGTCAGGCGGCACGGCCAATATCATATTTTCAAGCTGCCGCGACCAGCCGGCGCAATATTGTGGTGTTACAATGAGACGGGAATTTTTTGATCGATTGGCGCCGCCCCTGTGAAATAAAGATGACTTTAAGATCATCAGTGACCCGGCGGGCATAATGGCTTTGATCATATCAGGGTGCGGCGCCGGATCATGGTTCACGTCACGGACTTTGCGCGCGTCGAACAGCTCAGCATCTCTGGCAAAATTCAGATTGCCGTCATCCGCCCATAAATGAGAGCCGGGAATAATTTCGGTCGCCCCGTTATCATCAGTCATAGGATCAATGGTCCAAAACGTGCTGACGCCAAATGCCGGACGGGGCCGCGGGATCATGACTTGCTGATCATCACAGTGCCAGGGCTGTACCGTTTCGCCGGGGTGAAGGTTGATGGCCAATAGGGCCGAGAGTAAACAGGAGCGGCCAAGCTCCCGCTCTGCAAAATAAAGCGCCAATGGATGAGTAACCATGTCCGAAAAAACCGTCGGTGATTTGGCCAAAAGCGCATAGACCCGATTGGATTTAAATCCTTCAAAATCATTTCGCCCCGTCTTGGACAAATAGGGCTCCAGTGCACCGCGGATCTGATCAACCTCTGACGACGGCATTATATTTTCAAAGATCACATAGCCGCGGGTTTCATAGTCGAACCAAACATCTTCAATATCCCGCCCGCCCAAAAAAGGCGCCAGCGAAGCTTCGGAAATGGTCTGAGATGGCTCCATATGCAAATAATGGCATATAAAACCCGCCTATTCCAGTGCTGTATAAATTTACCGCCTATCCATTTGTGAACCGTTTCCGAAATGGCTTGCGGGTAATGCCCCTCCCCCCTAAAAGCCGCTCCATGAACGGTATATTATATGTAGCCCTGGGCGGCGCGCTGGGCGCAAGCGGGCGTCACGCTGTCGGTCTGTGGGCGTCCCGCAGTTTCGGCGAAGCGTTTCCCTATGGAACCTTGATCGTCAATGTGCTGGGCAGTCTGGCCATGGGACTTCTGATTGGCTGGCTGGTCACCAAGCAAGGCGGCGATAATCTCAAGCTTTTTTTGGCAACCGGATTTCTGGGCGGGTTTACGACCTTTAGCGCTTTTTCGCTCGATGCCATTAACTTGCTGGAACGCAAGTCATACGCGCCCTTTATGATTTATGTAGCGGGCTCTGTTGTGATCGCCATCGCAGCACTGTGGATCGGATTGGTCTTGGCGCGCAAGGTTTGGTCATGAGCGGCGTTCAAATCCTGACCATCGCAGAAGAAGATGCGGGCCAGCGCTTGGACAGATGGTTCAAACGCCGCTTTCCTCATATTCCTCACGGCCGCGTGGAGAAGCTCCTGCGGACGGGCCAAATGCGGATTAACGGCAAGCGGGTCAAAGGCAGCGCCCGAATAGAAACCGGTGATGATATTCGCATTCCGCCCCTGCCGGAACCGACCGAGGTCAAGACGGTGCGGGGCCCAAGTCAAACCGATATTCGATTTATGCGCGATTTGGTAATCTTCGAGGACGCAGATCTGATTGCTCTGAACAAACCGTTCGGCCTTGCCGTTCAGGGCGGCACAAAAACCACACGCCATATTGACGGTCTCTTGCCGGCGCTCGGTAAAGGATGCCGATTGGTTCACAGGCTTGACCGCGATACGAGCGGGGTTTTGCTCATTGCCAAACATGCTAAATCCGCCGCTTGGGCCGGGCGGGCCTTTCAAAGTCGGCGTGCCGAGAAAATTTACTGGGGCGTCACCAATGGCGTTCCCCACCCTAAAGCCGGGGAGATCAAGGGCTATATGGCTAAAGGCAAGCTCGATAACCGTTTCGGCAATAAACATATGGGCAAAGAAATTATGATCCCGGTGCGTCACGGCGAAAAAGACGCCAAACATGCCCGCACCCTATATCAATCGCCGCAAACAGCCGGCGTCAAAGCGGCGTTTGTGGCCATGCAGCCTTTAACGGGCCGCACCCACCAATTACGGCTTCACATGCAGCTGTTAGGCGCGCCGATCGCAGGCGATCCTAAATATATGACCGACAGACCTTTGCCGGGCGGTCTTGATCGCAAACTGCATCTTCACGCCCGCAGCTTGATGATCCCGGGGCCTGAGGGTGATCTCCATTTCTCCGCCCCGCTCCCGCCTCATATGAAAGATGCTTTTTCTCAGCTGGGGTTTGATGAAAAAGCGCCCATGGAAGATTGGGAAGAGCTTCAGTGAAAACGGCCAAACGGTTTTACAAAGACGTCTCGACCGCCCCTCTTGATGAGGGGTTTGCCGTTTTGCTGGACGGCCGGGTTTTAAAAACACCGCGCAAGCAAAAATTAGTACTCCGGCAGGAAGTCCATGCCCAATTAGTGGCTGATGAATGGGACGCGCAGATTGATGACATTCGTCCGGAGACCATGCCGGTGACCAGATTGGTCAATGTCTCAATCGAACTAACGCCGGTTAATCGCGATCAATTAATCGGCGAATTTCGACGATATGCCGAGACGGATCTCCTATGTTACCGGGCCGCTGCGCCATTGGATTTGGCCGAAATGCAGGCAGAAAAATGGGATCCGGTTCTGCGCCTGGCTGCAGAGCGCGGTGTAAAACTCAAAACGACAGACGCCGTGTTAGCCATCTCGCAGGATCCTAAATCTCTGGACGCCGCGGCCGATTATGCCGCCCAAAAGGACCATTTGAATTTGACGCTGCTCATGCATCTGACAGCTGTGTACGGGTCTGCGGTCTTGGCCATGGCCGTCACGGAAAAGTTATTATCCGTCCGGGATGCCTATGCTCTATCCAGATTGGATAATTTATATCAAATTGAGCAATGGGGCGAAGACGAAGAAGCGGCGAAAATCGCAGCGGATTTGGAAACAGAGATCATCTCGCTCTGCCGATTATTGGAGTAAATATGTCAGAAACCATCACCGTATCCGAGCGCCCCGGCGGCAAATACACGAATGACGTCAAATCTTCCCGTCACCTGTTACTGGCCGATGAACCTGTCGAACTTGGCAGTGCTGATCTGGGCCCGACCCCGTTTGAATATTTATGCGGCGCATTAGGCGCTTGCACGTCCATTACCCTGCGCATGTATGCGGACCGGAAGAAATGGCCGGTCCAACATATTTCCGTTGATGTTTCCCATGCCAAAGAGATCCACGGAGACGGCATAAAGCGTGATGTTTTTACCCGCATTGTCCGCGTCACCGGGGATTTGGACGAAGCGCAAAGAGCCCGAATGCTGGAAATTGCTGACAAATGTCCCGTCCACCGCACATTGGAAGCCGGATCCGACATCATCACAAAAGGCGCAAATTAGCGCTTCTGTAACCTTATTTTGTTAGACCCTGTCCCAAATAATTATGGATGAGGGGCTAATCATGGCATCAACCAATCAAGTTTTGACGGAAATTCTCGCCGATGGCGTGCTGGATAAAGATGAGTTTTTGCAATTGCGGAAACAAATTTTTAATGACGGACATATCACCATAACCGAAGCCGATATGATTTTCGCCATTGATACGAAAATCGACGTTTTGCCCGAAGGTTGGAACGAATTTTTCGTCAATGCCATCACGGATTTTCTTATTCGGCAAACTTTGCCGATCGGATATGTGGACCCTATCCACGCCACTTGGCTGATGGAACGCATCGAACAAGACGATAAGATGTCCGAAGAGACAGAACAGGCCTTATTGCTGAGCGTTTTACGCTTGGCCGAAGATTGCCCGGAAAACCTCGAGCTTTATGCGCTCAACAAAATTCGCCGCAAAATCGTTGGCAGAGCCGTTAAGTCCGAGCTTTGCGTCACCGAGCAAGATGTGGGCATGATCGAGAAAGTCTTATATGCCGGACACGCCCTACAGGTTAGCGAGTCCGATGTCGCCCTAATCAAAAAGGTTGTTTACGCATCCGGCGGAAATGGCGGATTTGGCATTTCAAAATCGGAAGCCGCGTTTTTGTTTGAACTGGACGAGTCCACACAAGACGGCGGGAACCATGAAAGCTGGCAGAAATTGTTTGTGGGCGCGATTGCCAATCACCTTATGACCATGGGCGCGCCGGCCCCGGCAGACCGAGAAGAGTATAAGCGAGCACAAGAATTCCTGATGACAGATGACGGCATTCAGTGGGATAAGCTTGAACTTGAGCGTAATCTGCCCCGTCAGCTCTACAGGCTTTTAACGGAGAAGCCGCCGCAATCACAATTTACGGATCATGGCCGGATGGATCAGGCCGAGAAAATCGATCTCACCGAAGCGCAGTGGCTGATTGATCATCTCAACCGCGACGGCACTATTAGCGAGAATGAAAAAGCCTTGCTGACATTTCTCAAAAATGAATGTCCCGACATTCACGAGGCCCTGCACCCTTTCCTGAGACATGCGGCATAAGCGCAATACAAGTTGAAAAATAATCGAGGCGGCCTTAAGGGTCGCCTTTATTATGACTGCGCAACGTTTTTTATCACTATTCCTTCGATTCAAAGGCCTGATCGATCGCCGCGAGTTTTGGATCGCCTTTGCCGGTCTGGCAGTTTTTGTAACCGCTTATAATGTTTTGCTGCGCAGACTCGGCCCTGAGACAATGACCACATTTTGGGTCATCATCACCGGCCTGCCTCTGATTTTTTACATGATCGTCTGCGTCTATACCAAACGCCTCAAAGATATGGGCCGGACACGCTGGATATTTACAGGCGCCATAGCCTTACAGTTTTTGGTGATTATGGCGCTTATGTTGTCCTTTGGCGGCGCGGAATATTTTGCAGAGTTTTCACAATATGACCGCAAAGAAGATATTGACCCGGTCGCTCAACAAGCCATTATTGACGCCTATCAAGCCAAACAGGCCGCGAACATGCACATCATTAAACCTGCAATGTTGATCATACCGGCGGCGCTGACACTTTGGTTGGCTTTATCGGGATCCAAATCCAAACATGCTTAAACTTCTTTTTTCATCTCACGGTATTATCGACCAAGACAGTTTCACCAAAGGCGCCTTGGTATTACTGGCCCTGAATTTTTTCATGTGGCCGCTTTGGTTCGTTCATACCGGACTGGGATCAATGGCCGGGTGGATTGCCCTGATCTCGGGTTATAATTGGTATTGCTTGTTTGCGAAAAGATTGCGCGCCGGCGGCTATTCGCCCGGATTGTTTTTCATGTTTTGGTTCATGTTTGCCGTTTTGACGACCATGACATTATTTTTCGTTGCCTCTATTCGATTGGCCGTTCGCGCGAATTCGGATCCGGAACTGCTGGAGAAAATGGAGGCCATCCAAACCATGGACAGGCAAAATCCGGATGTGGATATGGTTATGTATATTTACGGACAAATGGGTGAGGTTTCCGTCATTCCGGCCGCCATTATTTATCTGATCTATGGGGCGATTATCGCTCTGGGAGTCAATTCCGTTTTGCGAACCCGCCCCGAATAGAATTGTCAATCAAGACTTGATTCACATTCATTATTGGGCAAACTTGTTCCCGAAATAAAGGGAGAGATTTCAAAATGATGAATTTACTATTTTCACCAAGCGGCCGTATTAATTCTGCTGAATTCCGGCAAGGGGCTTTGATTTTGATTGTATTGGGCTTTTTGTTCAATATATCGCCGATGATCAATTACCAATTATCGATGATTTTGGGAATTGTCGGACTGGTCTTTATCTGGTGCTGGATTGTTCTTTGGATCAAGCGCTATCATGACAGCGGAAAGTCCGGTTGGATGTGTTTGCTGCCGATTGTTTTGTTTATTGTATTGGCTTTCATAATTTCGATGGTCGTCCAAGCCATGGGCATGGCCGGTATTGACCCTGAAACTCAAGCCGCCATTGAAGAAATGGCAAATGAAGCTGCTGAATCCGGCGATATTGGCGGAATGTTCTCACAAATGATGGGAATGGGCGCAGAAGTCGCAAAGAAGACGGCGCTGCCGAATGCACTGATGACAGCACTTGCCAGTGCCATTATCGCCTTTGGTTTTAATGCGATTATCAAGTCGGAGCCGAACGAAAATTCATTCGGCCCTTACTCAGGCTAATCAAGTTTCGGGCTCAACCGGCCCGAAAATATTTTCAAAATTTCGGCGCAGGGCTTCATCGACCTGCGCCATTTTTATGTCCAGACCCAAAGATTGAAGACTGGCCACGCCGTGCTCTGTAATCCCGCACGGAACAATCCCTGAAAAATGATCCAAATCCGGCGTGACATTGATGGATATGCCGTGAAAGCTCACCCATTTTTTCAGCCGAATACCAATGGCTGCAATCTTCTCTTCCCGGCCGTCATCGCGGGTAACCCAAACGCCGACACGCCCGCAGCGCCGCTCCGCGATCACATCAAACTCGGCCAGCGTATCCATAATCCATTGTTCCAGAGCCCGGACAAACGCACTTACATCACGGCCCCGCTTGCGAAGGTCCATCATCACATAGGCCACTCTTTGGCCGGGCCCGTGATAAGTATATTGCCCGCCGCGGCCACTTTCAAAAACATCGAAGCGCTGCGGATCAACCAGATCTGACAGGCTCGCACTGGTGCCGGCGCTGTAAAGCGGCGGATGCTCCAGCAGCCATATGAGCTCCCCCGCCTCCCCTGACGCGATGGCCTTTGCCCGTGCTTCCATCTCGGCCACAGCCTGCGGATATGCCACGGGGTCCGCGCTGACTTTCCAAGCCGCCGGCTGATCTGATGGTTTAAGACCTGATTTCATCTCTGCTTATCTGGGCCGGGCGCGACATTTTTTCAAGGGATGTTGAACCGCGCCGGCCGGCGGCCTACATATGTGGCGAAAGAGGATTTATCATGTCAGTCAGATTACCTCGAAGTTTGGGCAGCTCTGCGTCACTTGGCCAAAGCGGCGCCTCGGCCCTCGAATATGAGCTACTTGCCGAACAGGCAGCCGGTCTTGGCCATGCCGAACGTCTGTTTCTCAAAGCCCGCCAAAAACTTGACCAAATCCGGCCCGGCCAAAATGATACGGAGG
>CALJNJ010000301.1 GCA_937981945.1 uncultured Caulobacterales bacterium
ACATGCTTCTCGCCGCGGCTGATAACCGATAAAAGTACGGCGGCTGCGCGAACTCGTTCATCTTCGTTTTCATAAAGACGCGCAAAATCAACCGAAGTATTTTCCGGTTTTAGTAATATCAAAGTTTCGACGGCGCCGGCAATAATCGTATTGTTTTCAGACCGGGTGATCATACGCTCAAGCCTTGGACTAGCCTTGTCTCCAAAGCGGTAAAGCACATCGGTCAGCAAGCTCTCATCATCGGGAAAAGCAAAATTGACCGCCTCGGTGACTTCAGAAATCAGGCTCATAACTTTACGCCGTGCAATACATCTTGCGACGCTCAGCCGAATATATTTGTCATCAGAATAGAGATTTTCTGAAATCGTCTTGAGGGATGTGCTGCTGTCTAAAAAAGACAGGACATTATAGGCCCGCATTCGCTTGCCCCGATTGCCCCTTGTAGTGGCTCTCGTTACGATTTTTTCCAGGCCGAGCTCGTCAACAATAATCCTGAGTTTGACAGCTTCTTTGCCGCGCACGATTTTGAAGAATTTCAGCAGGGATGCTGTCACCGCTGTCGTATCTTTTCTGATATGGGCGGGCAGATGAAAATCAGACGGAAATGTTTCCGCCGTAATTAATTCCTGCAAATAGCTTTCAAACTGTTTTTGACGGGTTTGGATCGCCATGTCCCGGCGGTTGCGCATGACCCGTCTTACGCTGAGCCAGACAGCGGTCAGGACAGATGCTGTGATCAAAAATGCGGAAATACACCACAGAGAGAACAGCAGAATGTTCTCAATATTTCTGAGTAATTCCGACATTCAAAGCGTCCCGTTTGTAAGTGTTTTCACGGTCATCCAGCGTGTAGGTTGCGTGAAGGTCCAGTGAGTTGGTGACGCTGTAGGTCACGCCGCCAAAAATGCTTTCCGTGTCAATGGTGATACCGTTGACGGTTTCGGGCGCATTGGCATAACCGGCGCGCAGACTTAGCCGGTCAGCGACCGGCGCAGACCCTGAAACCATCCAGCCCGTGTCAGAAATGCCGTCTTGCATCACATGAATAAGCCGTCCGTTGAGCACAATATCATTGTCCAAATAGGCCGTTAATTGCGGTGTCAGTTGCTGAACCGTTCCGGTCGTCTTGTAATCGTCAATATGGTATCCGAGCGACGCATGAATAACGGTATCGCCGGCGGTCTCTATTGTGCGGCCGAGACGGGCTTTCGCGCCGGTTTCCGGTCTGAAATCAGACGAGGGCGTAAAACCCGCTTCCAATTGCCAATCCCAAGCACTGTCAGTATTGGAGCGAACGCCGCCGATGAGTTCAACATCCGTCATGCCAAAGCGTTCATAGCGCGTGACACCGCCGTGAACGGCCACATCATCCAATTGGCGTTCGGCCCGGGCGCTCTGATAGTTCCAGTCAGCTTGTCCGTTGTCAAAAGAAGAGGTTCCGCCATTGACGTCCAAGCGCCAGCGGTGGTTGTTTCGGCGAAATTCATCCCGCGCGTCCTGCGTTCTTTTCAAACCCGTTCGTGCGTCTTCATAACCGGGATAGGCGGCCAGAACTTTATTAAAAAGATTGTCAGCACGGTCGTAATTTCCGCGGTAATATTCCAAATAACCATAGGCATTTTGAATGTCCGGATTGCCCGGATAATCGAGCATGAGACGATCAAATTCCCGCGCCGCTTCGTCATATTGCTTGTCCCAAGATAAAATACGGGCGCGGGTGAAGCGAACGTCATAAGTGCTTTGGGTTTCTGCGCTTTGCAATGCGAGCAATTGCAGGGCTGAATCAAAGTCCTGATTGCCGGCAAAATTCATGGCTTCTGAAACAGCCTGCTCCGGCGTAAGATTACCGGTGGCCTCCGGGCCGGCGGCAAAGAAAACGGAAAGCACGGCAATCGCGGAAACGGTCAAAAATTTAATCTTATGCGGCATCTTTTTCGATCCTTAAATGGCGAAGGGCGCGTAGGACCACCTCATCGGGATTGAACGGCTTTGTGATGTAGTCAATTGCGCCGCGTTTTAACCAAGTTATGACGTCATTTCTGTTCGCCATAGCGGTCACTAACATGACCGGAATGGATTTCAGGTTAATCTCCTGCTGAATTTGATACAGGACGGCGCCGCCTTCCAGGCGCGGCATCATGCGGTCCAATATGATTAAGTCAGGCTTTTTGGATCGCAAATATTCCAAGGCCTCGATGCCGTCAGAAACCACATCGACCTTAAGGCCATAGGTTTCAAAGCGGCGCTTTAACAAATCTCTGACGGCCGCATCGTCATCAACAATCAGAACATGGTTTTGTGTTTTCGCCAAAACGGTTTTGGCATGATTGACCAGAGGCAAAATTTCCGTGGCCGTTTCAAAGCAGTCCGTCACGCCGGCTTCAACAGCGGCAACGATATCTTCCGGTTCAGAGCTGCTCATAATCATTATCACAGGCGTGCTTTGAAGATCGGGAATGTTACGGATGAACTTTGTGACATCGATACCGGACATGTCAGGTAAGTTTTGTTCAATAATAATCAAATCCGGTGTTTCATTGACGGCGTCGGCCATTGCCAAATGGGCATGATTGCACTGGGTAACTTTATATTCAGGCTCCATCATTTTCGCGATCAGGCCTGACATCCAGCTGTCAGAGTGAATAAGTAAAACCGAGGACGAATGGTGGGTCATACCACCGTCCTCGGTTTTGATTGAGTCTGTCTTCCAACGGTCAGGGTTTGAACTAGGTTGAAAAGTTTCAGACTCAAAAGGGTCATCGTCGGAGAAGGAGACTCCGCCGCGTATTTCTTCGATATTATGTGTGAGCTTTACAAATAAGGACTGCGCGAGAGCCGGATCAAAATCCGGTCCTGCCTTTAACATGTTTTCCAAATCGCGGGCTTTATCGCCAAGCTCGCCATAACCATACATTAAGGCATTTCCCGCGATCTTATGCGCTGTGGTTTGTGCAAGTTTATGAAGATCAGGTGTCAGGCCACCGGATTTGAGCGCCGTAAAAGCAGTCTCAAACTTGGCATTCGCTTCGGCCAGGTAGTCCATGTAATTCTGGACGGCCTTGCGGCGCTCCGATTCGTAGTCGTTTTTCAAACCCAATTTAACCCCAATTGAGATACCGGGCGCCCCGCCAAATATCTCTAACTAAAACAATTTGTACCAAAAGAAGGTTTAATTGGGCTTTAGAGACGTGGTTAAAAAAGGGTTCGTAACAATAGAGGCTCGCGGCACTTTCGGGCCTGACAGCGCTTGCGTCGGGCGTGCTTTGGGCCTAAACCCCGCTCTCACTTAAGTCTGAAACTCATATGTCGAAAAAAAGTCAAAAACCCAATCGCCCTAAAGCCAGACGGCCCAGAGGGTTTGAAGATAAATCATCGGATGTCATCCGTGCTGAGCGGCGACTGATTGATGCTGCCTTTTCGGTTTATGACTCTCATGGTTTTGAGCCCTTGCAAACGCCGGCGTTTGAATATGCGGACGTACTGGGGAAATTCCTGCCGGATGAAGACCGCCCCAATACCGGCGTTTTTGCGCTGCGTGATGATGATGAGCAGTGGATGTCACTCCGTTATGATTTAACCGCGCCTTTGGCCCGCTTTGTGGCGGAAAACTATGATCACTTGGCCAAGCCTTACCGACGTTATCAAGCCGGCAGCGTTTTTCGAAATGAGAAGCCGGGGCCGGGCAGGTTTCGGGAATTTGTACAGTGCGATGCCGATAGTGTCGGCGCGCCCGGCGCCGCCGCTGATGCGGAGATGATCTTGCTGGCCGCTGATGTCATGCGCGCAGCCGGGCTGAGCGAAGGTCAATATCAGGTCAGAGTCAATAACCGCAAACTTCTTGACGGAATATTGGAAAATGCAGGCTTGCCGGAAACGGACGCCGGCAAAATTCAAAAACTTCAAGTCCTGCGCGCCATAGATAAACTTGACCGTTTGGGTCCTGAAGGCGTGGAAGCTTTGCTGGGCGAAGGGCGCGAGGATGACAGCGGCGCTTACACAGACGGCGCAAAACTTGACCCCGCGGCTATAAAAGCGGTGTTAGGGTTTACGGTGGCGAGCGATCCCGATCGCGGCGTAACCATTGCCAATTTGGAAAAACTGGTCGGAACGTCAGAGCACGGCATGTCGGGCATCAAGGAGTTATCCGCTATTGACGGTGTCTTAAACGCTCTGGGAACCGGGCATGATCGCGTCGCCTTTGATACATCGATTGTCAGAGGTCTGGGATATTATACGGGCCCCGTTTTCGAAGTAGAGTTAATGGCGGACATTAAGGACCGCAAAGGTCGGCCGGTCCGGATAGGTTCAATCGGTGGCGGCGGCCGTTATGATGATTTAGTGTCGCGCTTTCGCGGTCAACCTGTTCCGGCGACCGGATTTAGTTTTGGCGTCTCCCGGCTTCTGTCAGCCCTGGAACGTTTGGATGCGCTGGAAGCGAAAACCAATCCGCCGGTCTTTATTTCCGTATTTGATAAAAGCCTGTTGGGTGAATATTTCAAAATGGCTGAAGATATTCGCGGCGCCGGCCTCAGAGCCGAGGTTTATGTAGGAACCGGGAATTTGACTAAGCAAATGAAATATGCCGACAGGCGCGGCGTGCATGTGGCTGTGATTATGGGCGAAGATGAAATGCAGCGCGGTGAGGTTACGGTAAAAGACCTGTTCTTAGGCGCTGAAATGGCCAAGGCCATTTCTTCCAACGAAGAATGGAAATCAAGCCGGCCGGCGCAGCAAACCGTTTCGCGCGATAATTTGATTGCAGCGGTCAAAGACATTTTGTCGTAAAGCGACTGACTATATTTCTTCGTAAAATGATTGGCCCGTTTTTAAACTGCCGTTGAGCCACGCCCAATCCATCTTAATAGTTATTTGGCCGCTTTTTGTTTTGCTGAACTGGGCTTGTGCCTGC
>CALJNJ010000302.1 GCA_937981945.1 uncultured Caulobacterales bacterium
GGTTGATTTGATGGATCCGGCGATCCGCGAGGCGCTTCAGGCCCGCGAAGAAGCGGAGCAGGCCATTATCGAGGCAGTGATGAAGCAGCGCGCCGAAGCGGCCGCCGCAGCTGCGGACAGCGACGCGCCGGTGGACGCTGCCGCCAAACCGCCGCTCATGGACAGTCTCAAGGCCAAAGGCGAAGCGTTTTTGGACAAGCTCATTGGCTGGCTGAAAAGCCCGGCCTTTCTGGCGCAAGTCGGCGCGATTATTTTGGCGTTTTTCATCTCGCCCATTTTAGGCGGACAGCTCCGCAAACGTGTCTTTTTGTTTCGGGATCCGCCGGGCGCAGATGTCAAACTGGCCGTCCCGCGTAATTATATTTACAGATCCTCCAAGTTTCTGAGGTTGATCGCCTTTATCGCGCTCTTGGCGGGCGCCGGATTTATCCTCAAAGCCGTGCCCAATTTGGGCGAAGACTGGCTGGTTAAACTCGTCTTGGGCGTGGCCGTCGTCTTCCTGCTGTATAAGGCCATTAAAGAGTTTGTCCCTAATGAGCTCCTGAGCAAGATCGCCACCTGGGTTTTGATCCCCATCGCTTTGCTCGCTGTCTTCGGGCGCTTGGGTGATCTCATCAGTTTTCTGGAGGCCACACCGGTCGTGCCCATGGATCCGCCCGTTACGGCCATGACCCTGGTGCGTCTGGCGGTCTTTGGCGGGCTGTTCTTCTGGCTCGGGAATTTGTCCAACAGTAAAGGTCAGGCGGCGATTCATTCCCAAGAAAGTTTGGATGCAGCGACCCGCGAAGTGGTCGGCAAATTATTCCAAATGTTATTGTTTGTGGTAGTTGTGGTTCTGGTCATGAGCTTCGCCGGTATCCCTCTGTCGGGACTTGTGATGATTATCAGTGCCATTGGTCTGGGTATCGGTTTGGGCCTGCAGCCTGTTGCCGCCAATTTTGTCTCGGGCATTATCATCCTGTTTGACCGCTCCGTTCGCAAAGGAGACTTTGTGGTTCTGCCGGAGGGACAAGAGGGCTATGTGGAATCCATCAATATGCGCTCTACCATTGTCGAGACCACGGACGGCAAAGACATTATGGTGCCCAACACCACCTTTATCGAAAACACCTATGAGAACTGGACTCACACCGATCCGGCGCAGCGCTACGAAGTTTACTTCAAAGTCCCTTACGAGACGGATATTGATACGCTGGAAGACATTTTGATCCCGGTGATTGAAGGCTATCCGAAAGTTCTCATGGAGCCGGAAGAGCCTGATTTAGAGCTCCGGGAATTTGGCGAATACGGCATTCACTTCGCCATCGAGTTTTGGGTCTCAGGTATTGATGACGGGGAAAATAAATTTACCTCGGATCTGAATTATCTGGTCTGGCGTACGCTCCGGGATAACGGCATTAAAATGCCAATACCGCGCCGCGAAGTGAAGAACCTTTAGGGGGCTTCGGCTCAAATTGCCGTGAGCGGCTAAAAATGCTATCATGCGGTTTCACCGGATGAGGGCGCTTGATCTTTAAACCTGCAAATATTTTCGTCTTGGCATTGCTGCTATGCCTTGTGACCGCGTGCCGCGAAAACCCCCCGCACAGACAAAACGATCTGAAATTGGAATTCCGCGACTTAATGCAGATCTCCGAATTTGGGGAACCCCAACGCTCATTTAAAGAAGAGTTTGCCGCTCAGCGAAAAGACTACCTTCAGCAATATTTGGCTTTCCCCAATAGCGCGGATTTTAGGTTTGAAAAATTTACGCCGGCGCCCGGTGATTTTGATGTGATCTATTGTTTGAAGCACGGAAGCGATAAAAGACCGAGCCGGGTTTATGATGAAACAACAATTCAAACAGCAAGCTTCTATGATAAGATGAAGTTCGGAATGATCTCAGGGACGGACGTTACCGAATATGGGAGAACCTATCAGGTGACTTCCATCTTCTCGATCATGCCATGCCAACATTTGCTGTCGGACGTCGGATTCAATTCGGTTTTTATATCACCTGAAATTGTCCCGGATGAACAAGCGGATGACAGGCTGTTGTTTATGAACTTTGATACGCGCCGAACTCTCGAAGCTTATGTTGATCCGTTTAAAAACCTATTGGTGGTGAAACGTGAACCTCGATTGACGGAAGCAAAATTTCGCGAAAGTTTGACTGAAAAAGGATGCTTGTTTTCAGTTTTGGAACAAGGCAAAGCCGCCGCGCAAAATGCGTCCCTTACAAATCTTTGTCCGAATAGCTCAGCTCAATTGACGCCAATTTCTATTTCATACCCCTTAACCTATTATTGGTTTGGAGACGCAGAAATAGAGGCGCTCAAGAAAAAGGAAGAGACCGAAGAATATACCGACGAAATTTTGGTCACGAATAAAAATTTAAAAGACACCAAGGTCAATTACATCGTGGATATGCGTTACGGCGGTAGTGAAAGACCGGCGGTTGATCATATTGATCTCGGGACGGATAATTTCGTTTGGAGTCCTTTTACTCGGCACAAAGAGGCTTGGGAAAAAGCTGAATAACTACCAGCCGCCGCCGCCTCCGCCTCCGCCGCCGCCTCCGGAAAATCCGCCGCCTCCGCCGCCGCTCGATGAGCTTGAGCTTTGCGGCATGGCCGAGCTCACGCCTGAGCTGATATTAGAGGTCAGATTATCGGTCATGCGGCTGACATTGCCGATATCGCCGCCGCCAATGTTCCAGCTCGGCTCGTAGTTTTTGGCCTCCATGGGCATGACTTTTTCAAAATATTTGCTCCAGGGTTTTTCAACCCCAAGCCCGATGGCATAGGGCAGAAGCTGCTCATAGCGCTTCACGCTCATGGGCGGCAATTGATCGGAGCCGACTTCGACGGAATCCATTTTCTGTTTCACGGCGGTTTTCATATAGAGTCTGAGGCCCTCAAGCTCCGTGCGCATTTTTTGCCCCTTCGGGGTCGGCGCAGGCATTAAGATCCAAAACAAAATATTGAGCGCCGCCAAAGCTGCAATAATGATCCAGATCCAGCCCGGCGATAATCTCGATGTTTGCGACATGGTTCCCACAAAAGCCAGGATCGACAAGACCAATCCGGCCACGGAATAGCCCCAGTTAAATTTGTGATAGGGAAGGCCGTAATTTTTTTTCAAACGTCGTTGAAAAGCCGCATATTTCCGGTTGAAATGGGTGTTGACTTTTTTCTCAAGCTTTATGGCTTTGGGGCGGGAGGCCGGAAACAGGCTGTGAAATAAATAGCCTTCTTCTTGGCTGAGGTCTTCGCGGTCTGACGCGGCCGGGGCCCGGGTTTCAAACTCCAGATCATCCTCGTCTTCCAGGTCGTCAACGCCGAGCTTTTTCAAGGCCGCTTTATCCTGCTTTACGATCGCCGCGAAAATCTCGCGGGTCATTTCGAAAACATTTTCGTCGTCATCACTGTCTTCGATTTGCCGGTCGAGCGGGGTCAAAATGGTTTTGCGTTTATCCGCTTCAATGGTGAGCCATTTTTTATTGGACAGGCTGAGCAGGGCTGCCGTGAGCGCTTTATGGCCGCTGAGACCCTTATACCAAATATAGCTGGCGGCGGCGGCGGAATATCCGCCGGGCGGCTCGTAAATGGGAAAGACCGCGCCTTTGACCGGGTCACGGCCGATACGGTTCCAGCTCACATAATAATATCCGGCAATGCCCAAAAATGACAGGGACAAAACCAAAAGCGCGCCGTTTTTCAGCCACCATAAATATCGCCGGGTCGATTCAGGCTCCGGTAGCATAACGCCTTTGTCGAACTTTAAGGAAACCGTCAGGCCTTCGCCTGATCCGAACGGGCGTGTGGTGTTAAAATTATACCGCTCACCGCGCAGCGCATAGACCGCATCATTGCCGGTGGCGCCTTGCCGGCCCGTCCAAGCCGCGTGGGATTGCAGACGGACGCCGTCCGGCATGTTGACACTGACCGAAGCGCTCTCAATGGGGAAGCGCCAATAATTACCGGTGACGTTCCAGTAAACCTCATCAAAGCTCTCGTCCCGGCGGATTTCATCTTTGATCTCAA
>CALJNJ010000303.1 GCA_937981945.1 uncultured Caulobacterales bacterium
GTTTTGTATCGAAATATTCAAAACCGTTTTGTTGCAATTTCTCCCGAATCCACGGGCGACCGGATTCCTCATATAATTCCCAGTTGGGCTCAACAGGCGAGTATTGAGCTGTTGAGAAGAGCGTTGCCGGTTTTTCTTTTCGGTTGCGAAAATGCGGCATGGCCGCAAAGAAGACGACTTTCTTGCCGTCAATTTTCCAATATTCGATCAATTCGGAAACGGCCTCATTTGTGAGTTCAGTTTCGTTCAAATCATTCGCGAGCCAAATCTCTTTGAGATTATCATTTTTCTGAATATCAGCTTTGGCGAAGTCAAACAGGCTTCGGCAAAATTTGGTCATCATTGATGGTGTTATATTACACAAGCCACCCGTATATTGCATGGGGGCATACCCGCCTATTCGCAAAATCATTGCCTTATCGGCAGCGTGACTGTCACCCAAAATTGCTATGGGGACAGGAATAAGATTTTCGTTCACGCCGGAATTTTGTTTGCAATTCCATTTGCGCTTCCATCTCCGCGCCGGAAAAAAATCGCATTCATTATCGCCAATCAGATCTCTGCGCTCCTGCGCTATATCATGCATGGCTGAAACAAAAATTTTCAGATCTTTGTGTTTTTGCGGCATTACAATGCCTTTCATCTGAAGAGCACCCGTGCCGGCAAACAAAGCGATGGCGACTCCGGATGATAAAAAGACCGCTGACTGTGATTTAAGCCAATTTGATTTTTCCCCCGGGGCCTTTTTGACGCGAAACGGCTGTTCGATAAATTTCCAGGTCAGACCGGCAAGTCCCAAAGAAACGATTGATGATATGATCATTATTTGCGGCCCGGCATCATCTTGAAATCTGATCCGCATAAAAGCGAAAATTACATGATGCCATAAATAAGCACTATAACTGATCAGGCCGATAAAAACGAAGGGTCGGAGTGAAAGCAATCGCCCGATGATTGTTTTTCCATCGGCAAATAAAATAATCAGCCCACTACCCAAAACGGGGAAAAGGGTCCAAGCTGACGGGAAAGCCGTGTCTTTATCAAAGGTCAGAATGCTGTAGAGTATACATCCCAGTCCCAGCCAGCTAAGCGCTTCATGGACGGGACGGTTGCTGATCAATTGGTGACGGATTTTGGTTTTGATGGCGTAGGCGCAGAAAACCCCGGCTAACAATTCCCAGAATCTAAACGGCGTGAGAAAGAAATTCGCTTCGGGAAACTTTGGCGCGGCCCAAACGCATAGCGCAAAACTGGCCAGACCAACGATCCAAAGTACGGATTGTAAAACGCGTTTTTTCGCCGCCCACAACAGCATGACGAGTAAGGGAAAAATCAGATAAAACTGTTCCTCGCCCGCTAAACTCCAAGTGTGCAGGAGCGGTTTGAGCTCGGCGGCTGAGGCGAAATAATCACTGTCTTGCCAGAAAAAAATATTGGAGGAAAAAAACGACGTCCAAATGAGGCTTTCAGAAAACTCGGACCATTGACGGTTATCCATCCAGAACCATGCCCATGGCAGACAAATGGCCATAATGAAAAATAGCGCCGGCAATATTCGTCGGGCGCGACGCTCATAAAATTTGAGAAGCGAAAAACTTCCGGCTTCCATTTCGGCAAAAATAATTGACGAAATCAAAAACCCGCTAATGACAAAAAATACGTCCACGCCGACATAGCCGCCGGTTGCAATCCCTAAGCCGGAATGAAACAAAATGACCGGAATGACGGCGAGAGCTCGTAATCCGTCGATTTCCGGGCGATATTTAATTGACACAATCCCAACCTCAATCTGATCAAATACCCTAACCGAAATCTTTTCTATTCCAAGACTTTAATAATTGCTTTGACGGATAATGACCTGAGATATTTAACTTTGACTGAAGCTGCCTAAGCCATTGCGCATTGCCCCCTAAACACGATAAACACGTTCGATGGCAAAACACATACTTCTGATAATCGGCGGCGGGATTGCGGCTTATAAGTCGCTTTTTCTGATCCGCGTGCTGGCCCGCCGGGGAATAAAATCCACGGTTATCCTGACCAAGGGCGGCAGCGAGTTTGTCACCGCGCTGTCTGCCGGCGGCTTATCGGGCGAGAAAGTTTATACGGATTTATTTGATCTGACCGCCGAGGCGGAGATGGGCCATATTGAACTGTCGCGCAGCGCCGACCTTGTCGTCGTGGCCCCGGCGACAGCCGACCTTATGGCCAAAGCGGCCCACGGTATTGCCAATGATTTGGCGACCACGACTTTGCTGGCCACGGATAAGCGGACTTTATATGCGCCCGCCATGAATGTGCGTATGTGGGATAACCCGGCCACGCAGCGCAATATGAAATTGCTGCAAAAAGACGGAGCGCTGTTTATCGGCCCTGATGAGGGCGAGATGGCTTGCGGCGAGTTCGGACACGGGCGCATGGCAGAGCCTGAGGCGATCGCAGACACTATAGAAAAAATTCTCAAAGGCGACACCACGCTGGACGGGTTGCGGGGCCCGAAACCGCTTAAGGGCAAAAAAGCGCTGATCACGGCCGGACCAACCCGAGAGCCTATTGATCCGGTGCGTTACCTCTCCAATCATTCTTCGGGCAAACAGGGCTACGCTATTGCAGCAGCGCTCGGCCGTCTTGGGGCAGAGGTGACTTTGGTCTCAGGGCCGGTTGCTATTGACCCGCCGGCCTGCGCCAAATTGGTCAAGGTCGAAACCGCCCGGGATATGCTGGCTGCGTGCGAGGCGGCGATGCCGGCCGATATTTTTGTGTCCGTGGCCGCTGTGGCCGATTGGCGAACGGATGGCTGCGCTGAGATTAAAATTAAAAAGGGCAAGTCGGGCATTCCGGCGCTGAAACTGGTTGAGAACCCTGATATTCTGGCAAGTATTGCAACTGCTGAAAATCGGCCGGAACTGGTGATAGGATTTGCCGCCGAAACCAATGATGTGATAAAGCACGCCAAAGCCAAGCTGAGCAAAAAGCAATGTGACTGGATTGTCGCCAATGATGTATCCGGTGATGTGATGGGCGGCGATCACAATAGCTTAATTGTGGTCACCAAAGGCGGGGAAGAGGTTTTTCCCAAGCTGACCAAAACCGACGCAGCAAGGCGATTGGCGGAAAAGATTGCCGCAGAACTGACGTAAACGGGTAAATCGCATGAGAAAATTTTTGACAGCATTATCTTTGGGCCTGATCTGCGCGCCGGCTTTTGCTTCTGATAATGTGGCCAATTGCGAGGCCATGATGGCCGAGAAAATCTTGGAAGACGGAAAGCCCACCGGTGCCGTCATGCAAAGTTTTGCGCCCGCCGCCGAAGTGATTGCTTCGGTTTATGATTCCGAAGACGGCCGCGTGGAAGATATTGACGGGCGGCGAATTCAAGCGATTTTATGTGAGCGCCGCAATGTCATTCCGACCCTGCGGGATTTCCCCATTCTGAAAGCCGGTATTCCTTTGGCTCTGTCCACGGATTTCGAAGCGGCGGATTCCCGCTCGGTTACGGTGTTCTTTAAAGACGGCGAATTTCATCACGTCTATAAAGGCGCAGAGCTGACCGAAGACGAACAAGCTAAGCTCGACGACGCGATGGAGGTGTTCAATCTTCAGCCCCATGATTTGGGCCAAGAGGAAGATGACGCCGAAGCCGAAGAGAAAGTCGCTGAAGTCGAGACGGATGAAGAAACGGAAGAGGACGAAGAAATCGTCGACGAAGATATAGCGCCCGTCGAAGAATCAGAGGAAGAAACATCAGAACCATCACCGGATGACTGATTATGACTCTGACCGTAGAATTTAAAAAACTCGACCATTTCGGCGATCTGCAATTACCGGCTTATGAAACGGATTTGGCGGCCGGCGCAGATCTGCGCGCAGCGCTGAAAGAGGGGGCGTCCATGACGTTGGATCCGGGCGCCAGAGCTCTGGTCCCCACAGGTTTGGCCATGGCGCTGCCGGCCGGTTATGAGGCGCAAATTCGCCCGCGCTCCGGTCTGGCCTATAAGCACGGCATTACCTGTCTCAATACGCCCGGCACCATAGATGCAGATTATCGCGGCGAAGTGAAAGTCCTTTTGATCAATCACGGTCAGGAAGCTTTTACCATACAGCGCGGCGAGCGCATTGCTCAAATGGTGATCGCGCCGATTACGCAGCCTGTCTTTCGCGCCGTCGAAGAATTGTCCGATACGGAGCGCGGCGCCGGCGGGTTTGGTTCAACCGGCGTGAAGTAGGGCTTGCTGCCCTAAACTCAGCCGCCTAAGCTGCAGCTGAATTCGGAGACTTTCATGACAGACCTCATACGCGGGAAAATTTACGACTCAATTTTAGACACAATGGGCAATACGCCGCTCATTCGCTTGCCCAAAGTGACAGAGGGCTTGGCGGCTGATCTGTGTTACAAGCTGGAGTTTTTTAACCCCATAGCGTCGGTCAAAGATCGGATCGCTATTTCCATGATCGAGGATTTGGAAAGCTCAGGAAAATTAAAACCGGGCGGCACAATTGTGGAGCCCACATCGGGCAATACGGGAATCGGCATTGCTTTTGCCGCGGCTGCCAAAGGCTATAAAGCCATTTTGGTTATGCCGGAGCAAATGTCCATTGAGCGCCGAAAAATGATGAAGCTTCTGGGCGCAGAGCTGGTCTTGACTGAGGCCTCCGGCGGCATTCCTGCTTCTATGGCCAAAGCCGAAGAAATTATCGCCCAAACCCCGGGCGCCATGCAGGCCGGGCAATTTACCAATCCGGCCAATCCGGCCGTGCATTACCGCACCACCGGCCCTGAGATTTGGAACGATACTGCCGGCAAGGTCGACTATTTTATCTCAGGCGTCGGAACCGGCGGAACCCTGTCAGGGGAGCTGTGCGCCCTGCAAAAAGCAGCGCTGGCTTAAACGGCGCCACTATTCACCCCGGCATAAGCCTTCGTCACAATTAATTCCGGACAATAAGCCTT
>CALJNJ010000304.1 GCA_937981945.1 uncultured Caulobacterales bacterium
ATCGAAGAGGCTGCAGAGCTTGTTGGCGTCCCATTTGCGCAATTGCCTTTCGTTGATCGTTCCGGCGCGACACCGGACGGAGTCAAAATGGCAGGAATCGGTGATTTCACGGGTATTGGAGCAGATGACGAATTGCTGAAAGCCATCTTCACGGCCGACCAAGGCTTTGAGACAGATTACTTTGATACTTCGACCGGCGGCCAAGCTATGCTTCGCGTTGACGCAATTATTGAATCTACACGGCGGCCTTTTGATGAGGTTCGTGAACAAGCGGCCGGACTTTGGAAAGTCGAATATGTTGAAAAGTCACTCAACGATTTGATGACGGATTTGGCTGCAAAGGCGCGCGACGGAGAAACCCTTGAGGATTTAGCTTCCGGCATCGAAAATGGTGCAAGCGTCGAAGAAATTTCTTTAGTACGGGCGGCGCCCGGCAATCAAATCGGTCCGCGTTTGACGGTTGATATCTTGGAAGCCGATGTCGGTGATATTGAGCGCGGCGACGGCCCGGGGGCTTTGTCTAAGCAAATTGCCAAGCTTGTAGAAATCAATTCCAACCAAGATGGTCTCGGCGGACAATATGCTGATTTTCTTCAAGACCAAGTTTCCGCAGAAATCATTGAAGATTTGAACCTCGCTTATCGCCAAGCAGTCCTGACGCAACATGAAATGTTCGAAGATTCTGAGCGTGTAAAACAGCTCTTAGGTGTCACCGGCGGGGAGTGATGGCGAGCGGAATCTCACCGGACTTCAATTCATTTGAGGCGCAATATAAGACCGGCCAACCGGTCTTGATCTATTCGCGAATTGTGAACGATCTCGATACGCCTGTATCAGCCTATATGAAGATCGCAAAAGGCAAGCCTTATGCCTTTTTATTCGAAAGCGTTACAGGCGGCGAAGTGCGCGGACGATATTCTTTTATGGGATTTTCGCCCGACATAGTCTGGCGCTGTTTTGGCAACAAATCTGAAATTGCTCGCGGTATAAACTCTAATGATTTCAAATCATTACCGGGAGAACCTCTAACATCGTTCAGAGCCCTGCAATCGGAGAGCGCATTTAAATTGCCGGCCGGAATGCCGCCCATGGCCTCCGGGTTTTTTGGTTATATGGGCTATGATATGATCCGGCAGGTTGAGAACATTCCTACCGGAAATCCGGACCCGATCGGTACGCCTGACGCGATTATGGTGCGCCCCACAATTCTGGCAGTATTTGATCAAATCGCGCAGGAAATCCTAATCTGCACACCGGTTTTTTCGTCCGAAGCGAACGCCACTGACGCCTACAATGCGGCCACGGATCGGATCAATAAAACTGTCGATGATTTACATCTCCCGGCAGCGGGGCAATCCAAACCTCAAGCAAAGGCAGCAATGCTTGACCCCATACTCGGAACCGACGCGAAAACATTCAAATCGCGCGTCGCCAAAGCCAAAAATTATGTTGAAGCGGGTGATGTCTTCCAAGTGGTTATCGGGCAACGCCTGGAGGCCCCGATGCCAGCCTCGTCATTTGCGCTTTATCGCGCTTTAAGGCGCATGAACCCCTCGCCGTTTTTATATTTTCTGAAATTTGAAGACCACGCGATTGTTGGCTCCAGTCCGGAAATTCTGGTGCGCCTGCGCGGCGGGAAAGTCACCATCCGCCCGATCGCCGGTACAAGACCGCGCGGTGCAACAGCGGAAGAAGACCTCGCCAATGAAAAAAGCCTGCTTGCTGACGAAAAAGAATGCGCCGAACATCTCATGCTTTTGGATTTAGGCCGTAATGATGTGGGCCGTGTTTCCAAATCCGGCACGGTGACCGTGACCGAAGAGTTTATTATCGAGCGCTACAGTCATGTCATGCACATCGTTTCCAATGTAGAAGGTGAGCTCAAAGATGAATATGACGCGCTTTCTGCCCTGTTCGCGGGCTTTCCGGCGGGCACCGTATCAGGCGCGCCCAAAATTCGCGCCATGGAAATCATCGAAGAGTTGGAAGACGAAAAACGCGGCATTTACGGCGGCGCGGTCGGCTATATCTCCTGCGAAGGCGAAATGGACACAGCAATCGTTTTGCGAACAGCCATCATCAAGGACGGCAAGCTACATGTCCGCGCAGGCGCCGGTATCGTGCGAGACTCCGACCCAAAAATGGAATTTGAAGAAACTTTGCACAAGTCAAAAGCTTTGTTTAAAGCTGCGGAGCAAAGTGTTCATTTTGATGGGAATTAAATGCTCCTCGTTATCGACAATTATGACAGTTTTACCTTCAACCTGGTCCACTATGCCGAGGAAATGGGCGCCGAAACCCATGTCATTCGCAATGACGATAAGAGCGTAAACGAGATATTGGCCATGGCGCCGCGGGCTGTTTTACTATCGCCCGGTCCCAAAACGCCGAAAGAAGCGGGCGTTTGTGTGCCATTATTGCAGCAAGCCCCTCATGACTTGCCCATACTGGGCATTTGTCTGGGTATGCAGTCCATGGGTGATGCCTTTGGCGGCAAGGTCATACGCGCCAAAGAGATCATGCACGGTAAAACTTCGCCGATTGAACACGATAATACAGGCTTGTTTGAAGGCCTCCCTAACCCCTTCACCGCTACGCGCTATCACAGTCTGGCCATAGAGAAAAAATCTCTTCCCGATTGCCTGCACCCAAATGCGTGGACGGCCGACGGCGAGATTATGGGCGTTCGCCATAAAACACAGCCTATACACGGCCTGCAATTTCACCCGGAAAGTATCGCGTCCGAGCATGGGCACGCGCTTATCGGAGCCTTTTTGGGACTGGCGGGAATACGACTGCCTGAACCTGTCTGATGGCATTTAATACGGATATTCTGGACATCCTTGCCAAAAAGGAACGCCCGGCGTCTGCAGCCGTCGAAGCCGCGCTGATGTCTATTTTGAACGGGGAAGCCGAAAAAGATCAAATCAAAGCCTTTTTGGGCGGCCTTGAAGATGTCGGTGTGACGGCTGCCGAAGTATCCGCCGGCACAAAGGTCATGCGTGAAAATATGATCCCTGTTGAGACCGGCTATGACGTTATCGATATTGTCGGAACCGGCGGCACGGGCCTGCATACTTTGTCCATTTCAACGGCAACGGCCATTATCTGCGCCGGCGCCGGCGCCAAAGTCGCTAAACACGGAAATCGCGCAGCCAGTTCTCTGACAGGCACAGCCGATACTCTCTCAACATTGGGTGTCAATCTGGCCATGAGCCCGGAAAAAGCCGCCGAATGTATCGACAAAGCCGGCATTGGATTTCTGTTTGCACCCAATCACCATCCGGCCATGCGCCATGTGGGCACCGCGAGAAAAGAGCTCGGTATAAAAACGCTGTTTAATCTATTGGGGCCTCTTTCCAATCCGGCCGGTGCCAAAAGAATGTTGCTGGGTGTTGCCGAAGATCGTTGGCGCGAACCCATGGCGCGTGCCCTACTGCAGCGCGGCTGTGACCATGTCTGGGTAGTTCACGGTTCTGACGGCTTGGACGAAATCACCATCACCGGAACAAGCATAGTCTCTGAAGTTAAAAAAGGGACATATTCCGAGTTTGAAATCGAGCCCCTTGATTACGGTTTTCAGCGCTGCTCCATCAACGATCTGAGAGGCGGAGACCCGGCCGTGAACGCGGATCGATTACACCGGCTTTTGATCGGACAAGTCGTCGCCTATCGGGATGTTGTCTTGATGAATTCAGGCGCAGCCGTCCTGATTGCAGGCCTGGCAAATACGATGGATGACGCTATCGAATTAGCGCGCAATTCTCTGGATGACCAAATGGCCTATGACGCGCTCGCGAAGCTGATTGAGGTTTCTAATGGCTGATATTTTACAAAAAATTGCGGCGTATAAAGTCAATGAAGTCAAAGCCTTAAAGTCTGTTATTAGTGCAGACGATCTAAGATCCAAGGCGCTGACGACACCCAAGCCCCGCGGGTTTAAGGCGGCCTTGGACGCTGCTGCCCGAACGGGGCCCGCTCTGATCGCTGAGATGA
>CALJNJ010000305.1 GCA_937981945.1 uncultured Caulobacterales bacterium
AAGCATAGACATAATGACCTGCTCCTATTTCAATCGTTCGTGAACGACTTCGCCGTCACGGGTCAGGGCGCAGCCCTGAATAATTTCATCATCCCAATCAGGCGCATAGCTCCCGTCTTCTGCGGTCACTAACGGCAAAAAGTTTTTGAGATTGCGGGCAAACATATTCGAAGAATCCGAAGCCATACGGGACGGCCAGTTAAGCCAACCGACAATTTTGACGCCGTTTTTAGTCGTAACGATTTCGCCTTTCTTGGCGCCTTCGACATTCCCGCCGCGTTCAACGGCCAAGTCGACCAATACAGACCCCGGCCGCATGGAGGCGATCATGTCTTTATCGATAAGTTTAGGCGCGGGCCGCCCCGGAATGAGGGCTGTTGTCACGACGATGTCTTGTTTCGCAATGTGAGTCGCCGTCAGCTCGGCTTGAAGCTTCCGATATTCGTCCGACATTTGCTTGGCGTAACCACCGGCTGTTTCGGCCTCTTTAAATTCTTCATTTTCAACGGCGATGAATTTTGCGCCCAGTGACGCGACTTGCTCTTTGGCAGCCGGCCGCACATCTGTGGCGGTCGTCACCGCGCCTAAGCGGCGCGCCGTTGCTATTGCCTGCAGGCCGGCAACGCCGGCGCCCATAACGAATACTTTTGCGGGCGCAACCGTTCCGGCCGCCGTCATCATCATGGGAAATGCCCGTCCGTACACAGACCCTGCTTCGACCACGGATCTATAGCCTGACAAATTTGACTGGGACGACAATACATCCATGCTCTGGGCTCTGGAAATTCGCGGAATATATTCGAGGGCATAGGCCGTGACACCGGCTTTTGCACAGGCGGCAGCATAATCGGGATTGTCTGTCGGATTTAAAAGACCGGTAATCCCCGCGCCTTTTTTCATACCGGCAATCAGCTTTTTCGTGCCGCCCGTTACGGAAAACACCAAATCTGCTGCCTTAACGGCAGCCGCATTGCTCGTCGCAATATTTGCGCCGGCTTCTTTATAGTCTTCATCCGCAAAATTCGCAGCTTTACCTGCGTCTTTGACCACGCTCACGCTATGGCCGGACTTTACGTAACCTTTCACCGTTTCCGGTGTTGCAGCCACGCGGGCTTCATCGCCGCCCGCATCTTTCAATACAGCTATTTTCACCCGTTATCCTTATATGTGTCGGGGGTTTAGTGTCATGCGCTGTATGTTTTTGTGTTTTTTAGGGCCTCAGTTAATAGCCGAAAAAATTGCGCATACAATAGCTGTAATGATCGCAATAAAAATAATTGTGGCATACCAGGCGCCTTTTAGCTTTAGGGCCAGTCCCATAATAATGCCGGCAACCACCGTAATGATCAGCGCCGGAAACCACGGCAAGCCAACGCCGCCAACGGTCAGAATCGGAAACAGCAATGCCAGCGCTATCATTCCGCCGCCATAAACCGTGAGCCCCATGAAGCCGTCAAATGTGCCGCGCTGGGCGTCGACTTCCATCTCGCCTTTTTTATAATCTGAATGTGCTCCGGCCATAATAATATTCCCTGCCAAAATTTGTCTCAGTTCATGATTCTCTAACACGCTGTCGATAGGCTCTCAAGCGCTCCTACGCCGCACCTGCAACTTTTTCCGGGCTCTCTTAAGAGCATTTTTACCCATTTGTCCCATATTGCAACGCTTAAGGACCGAGAAAACTCGGCCGGAAGGCAAAAACTGCCTCGATAAAGGTGAATAGAATGGGAAAAACGGTACTCATCGTTGATGATGATCCGACGCAACGTCGATTAATACAGGCTGTGGTCGAAAAAAGCGGATTTTCGACACTGCAGGCGGATAGCGGCGACACAGCCTTATCTATGGTTTTCGGTGCTGACGGCAAAAACATTCATGTCGTACTTCTGGACCTGGTTATGCCGGGTATGGACGGTATGGAAGCCCTCAAAACCATGCAGGAAAAAAGGCGCGAACTCCCTGTTATCGTTCTGACCGGCAAAGGCAGCATTGATACCGTGGTTAATGCCATGCAAACGGGCGCTCGGGATTTTATCGTTAAACCGGCAGGTCCCGAACGGATTATCGTCTCCATTCGCAATGCCTTGGAGCTCAATACGCTGGCCGGCGAAGTCACGCGGCTCAAGAAAACCAGCGAAGGTTCTTTGACCTTTGATGATTTGGTTGGCAGCGCATCGTCCATGCGAACAGTTGTTGCCATGGGCGAACGCGGCGCGAAAGCGAACATTCCAATCCTAATCACCGGCGAGTCCGGCGTCGGTAAAGAAGTCATTGCACGGGCCATTCAAGGCGCTTCCGAACGCTCGGACCGGCCTTTTGTCACCGTAAACTGCGGCGCGATCCCCGAAAATTTGGTGGAAAGCATTTTGTTCGGTCATGAAAAAGGTTCATTCACCGGCGCCAATGCCAAGCATTTAGGCAAATTTCAGGAAGCTGATACCGGAACTTTGTTCCTGGACGAAGTCGGTGAATTGCCGCTCGATATGCAGGTGAAACTGCTGCGGGTATTGCAAGAGGGTGAAGTCGACCCGATTGGCTCCAAACGCCCCGTTTCGGTTGATGTACGGATAATCTCGGCGACTAATCGTGACTTGGCCGAAAGTGTCAAACTTGGCTCTTTTCGCGAGGATTTATATTACCGTTTAAATGTATTTCCAATTCAAGTACCGGCGCTTCGGGAACGCAAAGAAGACGTCCCTGCTCTGCTCAATCATTTTATAAAACGCATTAATGCGCAGGAAAGAATGAGCATTATTGGCGCGACCCACGAAACGCTGGATATGCTGAAAACTTATGAATGGCCCGGCAATGTGCGCCAATTGGAAAATGCGATTTTCCGCGCCATGATTTTGTCGGACGGGCAAATGTTGAATCCGGTCGATTTTCCGCAAATTTCCGGTGAATTGCCGAACTTTGCCGCCAAAGCTGACGGCGGATTTTCTGCCCTTCTCAGCAAAGCTGCGGGCGAAACCGGTGATGAAAAAGTTCACTTCTTGGACCGGGACGGCCATTTACGAACTTTAGAAGATATCGAACGGGATCTGATCCGGTTCGCTATTCAAAATTACGGCGGACATATGTCCGAGATCGCCAGACGTTTGGGGATCGGCCGATCAACACTTTATCGAAAAGTAAGGGAACATGGTGTGGATGTCGACGACGTCCGCAGCGCATAAGAGGGCTATCATGAAAACACATATCAGATATTCATTACTGGCAGGGGCGGCACTCGCAGTCGTTGCTCTTCCTGTGGCAGCGAATCACAATGCAACAAGCTTACGCGGTGCATTTCCGGTCGAGTATGAAGGCGTTGATACTAAATATGTATCGTCTGCACAGCCGGCTTATAATTACACGCAGCAGCCTTATCAGGCGCAGCCGGTTCAGCAAATTCAGCCGCAAGCCCAACCGGTTTATTACCAAATGCCGGACGGAACCTATACCTATGTTGCGTCAGAAACTAATAGTATGGGCCTTCGCGGTCTCGCGGCCACACATGGCGTAACGTATAACCAAGACGCGGCGAACCGTTTTCACAATGACATTGGTCGTCATATGAATGTTGGCGGTGTCAATGTTCAAACAAATCCGTATCACACGGCTGACATGTTGGACTGGCAGGAAAACACAACCGGTAAGTCTCTGACATTGCTGATGAATAAAGCCACCGGCGTATTACCGAAAAACTCCCTGACTATTGGTGCCGGTGTCAAAGGTGCCTTTATGTGGCAAAAAACGGACACACCGGGTCAGTTCCCGCTCCTGTCCCGTTTTCCGTTTCTGTCACCGAACACAGATTCTGAAGCCGGTGTTTTTGCAATTAACAACGCGGCGATGTCGTTCACCGGAAATTTCGGTGATTGGACGACCATCTATCTTCAGCCTGAGTATTCAGAAACGGAATATCCGGGTGAGCAGGAAGAATTCCAGCTTCGCAAAGCCTTTGTCGTCTTGGGTAATTTGGAAAAGATGCCGTTCTATATGGCGTTTGGTCGTAAAACCATCGATTTCGGTAATTTCGACGGCTACAACCCGTTTACCCATACAGAGTCTCAGCATTATTTCTGGGCGGTTTCGGATCAACCCGTTCTCGAGCTGGGTTATTACAAGGACGGTTTGAAAATTACCGGTTCAGCCTTTTCAGGCGGTCGCCAATTGCGCGTCGCTTATGCCCAAGAAGACAACAATATCGCGAACTATGCCTTTAACATTGAAAAAGAATTCATGTTCAAAAATGGCGGCGCTCTGACCTTTGGCGGTGGTTATTTGCACGATACAATCTATCGCAATAACTGGACGGCACATACCTTCCGCGGCATTGAAGACGGCACACCGCCGGCAAACTTCATCGAGTATCGCAACAGCGCTGTGACGGCTTTCGCCGAATATAACAGCAATTTCTTTGATGCTATGCTGGAATATACAACCACATTGGAGCCATGGGCTGCGGCTATCCCGCAAACCCCTGACGGAACGCCATTGCCGCAATATTTAGTGGACCCGACCGGTTCGACCACGGATATCGATAATATCAATTTCGACCAGAACCTGGATGTCCTGGTCGCCCAGGCGCGGATCAAACCCATGCTGTCAAACGGCAAACGTCTGGCCATTTCGGCAGTCGCTTCATTCGGCACGATTGGTGACGATTTTGAAGGTGTCAGTATTTTGGATCCGTCGGGTCAAACCCGGACAAGCTGGAAGAAAAATCAGCAGCACGTTTTAGGTCTGGAATACCCTGTTTCGCCCTATCTAGATATCGGCGCGGAATATGTTTACAATAAGGGCTTCATCCCATTTGTGAATCCGCAAAACGTATCCAGTAACGGAACGGACGCGCATGCCATTATTATCGGCCTGAAAGCGCGGTTCTAAAC
>CALJNJ010000306.1 GCA_937981945.1 uncultured Caulobacterales bacterium
GGAGTCACATCCAAACCTCTGGCCTCCAAAACCATGGGCGCAATTGCGAGACGGGCGGCAATGTCGTTTGACGTGTTTTCCGCCGCTTCCCACAAACCGTTATGCGCGGGAAATTCGCCATAGGAATATCCGTTCTCCCGCAAATAATTTTCGATCAAAGAAAAATGGCGGGCTTCATCGGCCGCCACACCGATCCAATCGGTCAGAAACGCTAATCGGATGGCTGAATCCGTTAATTCTTCGGCTGTTGAAAATCTTAACGCCATGTCGAGCGCCAGATTAATGGCATTAAATTCGATATGGGCGACGGCGTGCATAAGAGCGGCCCGCCCGGCGCCGGAACCAAAGCGCCGGCGCGGCACTTCATTCGGGGCTACTAAAACGGGTTTTTCAGGCCGTCCCGGCCGGGCCGGCGGCGCTATATGATCTGAAAAGGGAATGCGCCCGTCATGAAAGTCAGCGTGCAGTCGTTTGACCAAGGCCGTCTTGTCCGTTGCATGCGCGCAATTCAAAGCGTCATATATGGCCTGAAAGACAGACAGCATCAGCTTTTTAGGCTTTGAGTCGTCTCCAGAACTTCCTGAGCGTGACCTTTGACTTTCACTTTGGGCCAAATTTCCGCAATTTTTCCGTCAGGGGAGATCAGAAAAGTTGCCCGCTGAATACCCATATAGGTTTTCCCGTACATTTTCTTTTCAACCCAAACGCCGTAATCTTCGGTCACTTTTCCTTCCAAGTCTGCGCCCAGACTTATGGTCAGGTCTTGCTTGGCGATAAAATTTTCGTGCTTTTTCACGGAATCTCTCGAAACACCCAAAATTTCTGCGCCGGCTTTTGCAAAATCAGATTTTAGCGCGGAGAAATCTTTCGCTTCAACCGTGCAGCCGGGCGTATTGTCTTTGGGATAAAAATATAAAACCAGAAACTTCCCGGCATAGTCCGCCAGAGTAGTTTGCCCGGAATTTTCCGTCGGCATAGTAAATTCGGGTGCTGCGTCACCTTTCTGTAGAGACATCATGACATCCTTTCGCGATTCAGTTATGTGCATGGCATGCACGGACTGCGCCTCATATGGACTCAATTGTGATTGAGGACAAGAAGAATGAAACGTCCGGCAGTCCGCTGCGGCGAGCCCGGCAATATTGGGCAAGCGATCGCAAACTCCCCAAGGTATTTCGGTTCTTGTTTTACCGGCTTTGGCGCATATCCTGCGAAGGGGTCGCTCTGATCTTAGGCGTGGCCTTTATATGGTCATGGATTGCCAATAATTTGGCCATTCACAAAGAGATGGATGTATCTTTCTTGGAACCGAATTTGTCGATTTGGTTCGCTGACGCCTTTGACGGACAAAACAGTGAGATCGGGGCGATGACCCTGCGCCGGGACTCCGCCAAAAGACAATTGGTATTCGATGCTAAAGACATCAAAATTTCGGACACGGACGGCGCCGTCATTCAAACCCTTGATGAACTTCGGGTCGGGTTTAACTTTAACAAGACATTTCGCGGGGAGTTTCAGCCGGAAACCATTGAAATTAAAGGCGGAAGTGTTTCCTGGGTCAATGATTTGAACGGGCGTGCCGTGGCGGGATTGGGAACACCTGAAACGGTTGGGTCTTTTGGTGTGTTTTGGACGTCTGAGGACGTTACCTCTGACGGTAGCTACATATCATTCGGATCCGTGACGGATGTGGAAATTTCGGGGGCCGTTTTATATGTGCAGGACAATGTTCGCGATATCGACTTCTATATTGTCGACTCAGTTCTCAAGGCCGAAACAGCCGACGACAAAATCAGCTTGAAAACAGAAGGGACGATAAAAGGCGCGAATTTTGATGCCGGGGTCTTTAATGTGGTTTCGGCTTTTGATCCCGGTTTGAAAAATGTCGAACTTGATTTAGGGTTTGAAGAATTGCTCTTGTCGGAAATCGCGCCAAAGACTGGGCGATTCCACGAATTGTCCTTACTTGAAATGCCAATATCCGGTCAGATCGATTTGATCTCAACCGAAGCGCAGGGATTGGAGGCCGTCGACGTCATTCTGGACGCTAAGTCCGGCGCGTTTAAGCTCCCCGGAATCGCGGGTGAATTGGAGTCTGCCAAGCTCAGAGCCGATTATGATAAAGCCAATTCGGCTGTCAGTTTCAGAACCGTCGACATTCAGAGCCCAAAACTGAAAGCTGCCGGGGAGATATTACTGTCCAATGTGGGGACCCCGTCAAACTTTTTCCGAACGGATCAATTGGGTTTCTCCGTCGACTTTAAACAATTCTATCTGGACATGACCAATGTCTTTGACGGCGCGTTTGACTACTCAACATTTGCGGCGCAGGGGAATTGGCTGTCGGCGGAAAAAACGCTCGACATTGATAACTATTCCATAGGCAAAAACGACTATCTTCTGAACGGAGATCTGAATTTTGAGTTTGTCGATGACGTTCTTGCAAGGCTCAGCGGAACGCTGGACGGTTCAGGCACGTTCGAAGCGGATGATTTCAAATTTTATTGGCCGACTAATTTCGTACCCGGCGCCCGCCGCTGGATTTTCAAAGCCATAAATTCAGGGCATTTCGAAAAATTGAGGGCGCAGTTCGATCTGGATCAAGCTGCCATGTCCGGCAGTCCCATGCGGGATGATCAGCTTAAGATCGAATTTGATATTGCTGATGCCAATGTCAAATATATGGACCATATGCCGGACTTTTTGGGAACGTCCGCGTCCGGTGTGCTTCAAGGTAATCATCTTGATGTCTACGCCGCCGGCGGCACCGTCGGCACAATGTCGGTCGAAACCGGGCATATCAATATTCCCGTCCTAAGACCCAAAGGCGGCGATTTTACAATTGATGTCAAAGGCAAAGGTTCGGTTCCCGAAATGCTCCGAATTATCGACAATAAGCCTTTTGAATACACCACACGTTATGGGGTTAAGGCCGAAGATTTCGAAGGAATGGGCGACGTATCCGTTACGATCACAAGA
>CALJNJ010000307.1 GCA_937981945.1 uncultured Caulobacterales bacterium
AATCGGGCTCGCAGGCCGCTATAATCCTAATGCCGAGCCGGTCACAGTTTTCCATTTCGGATTCAATTGCCGCAAGTTCGGGAATATTGATCGCTTTTTTCCGGGAGATTGACGGTAAAGCAGCCAGCGCCTCAGACGCATCACCAAACCTTCGCATTAAATCCCGAAATGCGACGGGGCCCAAAGTGGGCGTTCGAATGAGACGGAGCCAATCCCGTCTTTGCGCGAAACTGAGCTCCCTTAATTCCACTGACTTATTTCTTCTTTTGTCCGATTTTGGATTCCGTGCCCGATAAAATGCGGCCGATATTTTCCTTATGCCGCACAAATATCATCAGCGCCAAAAACACGGCCATGGCGGCCACACCATGATGCCCCATTAGGAAGGCTATCAGCGGCGCCGTACCGGCGGCCCAGAGAGCGGCTAATGATGACATTTTAAACAAAACAGCCATAGCCAGCCAAATCCCGGCTGCAATCAATCCGACAGGCCATGCTGTCGCGAGAAGCGCGCCAAAAAAAGTAGCGACGCCCTTCCCGCCTTTAAATCTGAGCCAGATCGGGAAGCAATGTCCCAGCAGGGCGGCAGCGCCGGCGAATAAATGACCGGGCGCGCCAAAAAAATGTCCTGCCAAAAGCACGGCGACGGCCGCTTTTCCGCCGTCCCCGAGCAGGGTCAACGCGGCAAGATCTTTTCGGCCGGTTCGCAAAACATTCGTCGCGCCGATATTGCCGGAGCCGATATTTCTAACGTCTCCCTGACCGCCTAATTTGGCGATAAACAGACCAAACGGAATGGACCCTAAGAAATATCCGAGAATAACAGAAAAAATGACAGCTTGTTCGGGCATTCACAAAACCTGCCTCAAGCCTTGGCGCGAGTCAAAATGATTCAGCGAGTTGATTAGCCAAAGAGCTTGGAAACACTTTCGTCATTGGCAATACGGCGAATGGCTTCACCCAGCAAAGTCGCCACGGAAACTTCACGGATTTTCTTACAGTCTTTGACTTTATCCGGCTGACCGATTGTATCCGTGATAACGACTTCTTTCAAAACTGAATCCGTAATGCGCTGAACGGCCGGGTCGGATAATACACCGTGTGTGATATAAGCTGAAACGCTCTCGGCCCCGTGCTCTTTCAATGCTGCTGCTGCGTTACAGAGCGTACCGCCTGAATCGATAATATCATCCAGCAAAATGCAATTGCGCCCCTTCACGTCACCGATAATGTTCATGACCTCGGACTCGCCGGCTTTGGGGCGGCGTTTGTCGATGATGGCAATGTCGGCTTCAAAACGTTTCGCCAAACTACGCGTTCGAACCACGCCACCAACATCCGGTGATACGAAAAGCAAATTATCGCGTTCTTTTTTGGAAAAATTGTCTTTGATGTCATCGACGAAAACGGGCTGCCCGAACAAATTATCGGTCGGAATATCGAAAAAGCCCTGAATTTGCCCCGCATGCAAATCGAGGGTCAGAACACGGTGCGCGCCGGCATGAGAAACCAGATTGGCGACCAGCTTGGCAGAGATCGGTGTACGTCCGCCGGTTTTGCGATCTTGGCGCGCATAACCGTAATAAGGAATAACCGCCGTAATCCGCTGTGCTGAGGCACGAACCAGCGCGTCAATCATGATCAGGAGTTCCATTAAATGATCATTGGCCGGTGCAGAGGTCGGCTGAATTAAGAAGATGTCCTCACCCCGGACATTTTCATTAATGCGAATAAAGATTTCCTGGTCCCGGAAGCGCTGAATGTCTACGGAGGTCAACGGAACATCAAGAACATCGGCGATGGATTTTGCCAGAGGCGTATTAGCTGACCCGCTGATTAGTTTCATTGTTCATCACCTTAACAGAACCGTCTTATTTTGCGTCTCTGTAATCAGCCGCCGGGCGCTTGTAAATCACTCTTTGAGCATTATGGCGGAAATATTTCGGCCATAGCCCTTAACGCCTTGATGTGTGTTGTAGCGATAACTGAAATAAGCTTCCGGATCGCCATAGGTGCAATCCTCTAAACAATCGATTCGGGTGACGCCTTCGGCGCGCAGACGGGCCAAAATAAACCGCTTTAAGTCAAAATGTGGCTTACGGTCACCGCTTTGCTTGTCGGGTCCTAATTCGAAAAACCGGTCATAGCTCTCATTTTCGGCCACAAAGCTGTCTCGAAAATCATGGCCGACCTCATAGTTTCTCCCCGATATACACGGTCCCAAAACAGCTCGGATATTGTCGCGTTTCGCGCCTAAACTTTCCATGGCTTTGACGGTCGAAGTTGTGACTCCTTTCAGCGCGCCGCCCCAGCCGGCATGACAGGCACCGATAATGTTCTCAACTGGGTCATGAAACAAAACAGGGCCGCAATCCGCCCCCAGAGCCGATAAGGCTAAACCGGGCATTTTCGTCACAAGGCCGTCAGCCTTTGGCCGCGTCCGGTCCCACGGTCCGTCCACAATAACTACTTCAGCGGAATGAATTTGATAATTGGAAAGTAATCGCGGCTCTAAAACACCCAAAGCCTCTGCCACGCGCCGCCGGTTTTCAAAGACGTTTTCAGGCTCATCTTCTGAGCCTTGCCCGGTGTTTAAAGTCGAAAACTGACCGGTTGATACGCCGCCCCGCCGTCCGAAAAACCCGTGGGATACCGACGGATGTTCCAGTAGTTTATGGGTTTTAAACGGCGGCAAGTTTAAATCCTATCCGCGCAGCCGGGATAGGTTTTACCGTTCGCGAAATAAGAAGCCTTCATGTCATGCATGTCGCCTGACATATCATTTTCACAAGGCGTATGAGTTAAAACCAAAGTGATGGGCTGTCCGTTGAGCATGCCGGAGAAGTGCAAATTTCCGTCGACCTCTTTGCGGTTTAAAGCAATTGTAATTCCGTCGAGAAATTCCGGTGTTGTGTAAACAGCTTCATTGTCCGTGATTTTAAACGTCCAAAACGGTTCATTGCCGCTAACACGGTAATCCTGCAAATCCGCAGGAACACTAATGGGTCCGTCGGCAGGCTTTTCATTTGTTTTTTGACAAGCCGTCAAAACGGCGGAAAGACAAATCAGCGAAGTAATAATACGCATGGAATCTCCTATTAGGTTGTAAGTTTCCGAAATCCAAGCGGAACGTCAAGTCCCGCCGATTGGAAGCAGATGGCTTTAAAAAGTTCGCCCATTTGATCTTCACCTGTCAGACGGTCCAATTGACGGGCGATTTTAGGTTTGGCGTCAGGCTTTGCTTTGGCCAAGGTGGCGGCCCGTAATTCTATCCCCAATTTGGATAAAAACTCTCTTTGCTCCACCGTATTTGTCACCGGCAAATGGACTTTTCGGGCAAATTCAGTCAGGGCGCTGAAATCGACGCGCGCCGTTAAATCCGTATTGCCGGGATCAGAAAACACACGGACTTTCTCATGAGCTTTAAGCGCCTGCAGCGTATCCCCAAATTCCGTCAATTCAGGGCCGTAATCCAAAAACAAAGCCCGCCCGAGCGACGCTTCAAATCGCGGCGCAATTTGATCCAGTAATTGCTGAGCCGCCGGGCAGACCTCGATGAGTTCATCAGTTTTTGCACCTTCATGGCCTGCCGGCAAAGAACCGGCCGCCAAACTTGAAATGGGTTCGGGGGCAATTCCGAAAACAAGCTCTTTGCTTTCAACTTCATACGTGACCAGCCGCTCTTGCCAGCCGCCTGCCCCGGCAAATCTGTCGGTTTGTATAAATTGCCTTATCGGCAAACAGTCGAGATATTCATTACCCACTATAATCAACGGGCCGTTCGGGACCTCGTCGAGCCCCGAAACCCACTGTACATTCACGCCGCTTTCGGCCAATGTTTTAGCCTGCACAGCCTGCAGGGCAGAGCTGGCCTCACACAGATAAACCGACAAGCCTTGCAAAAAGTCGGGCATTAATTGCGCGGCTCTCAGCATGTCGCTCATCATTATACCGCGCCCTGGGCCGAACTCGACCAAATTTAGGGTCGCCGGTTTCCCCAGATCCTGCCAGCTTTGCAAAACCCAAAGCCCCAAGACTTCTCCGAACATTTGCGAAATTTCCGGGGCCGTAATGAAATCACCGTCGGACCCTAAAGGATCTCGGGTCGGGTAATATCCATCTTTTGGGTCGAGCAGGCACAGCCCCATATACTCAGCAACGCTCA